>CAZWZR010000104.1:0-6348 GCA_964638365.1 uncultured Thermotogae bacterium
CGGGCATGCTGATACTCGCGTAACCGTACTGGAATATGACTTCGTTGGTCTCGTCATCCAGCCAGACCGCTACGGGTGTCTCGGATTCCGTTGAACCGTCTGCTAAATCCTCTATGCTAATTTTAACCACCTCCCTGGCCCTTAAGTTAAGCTTTTTACCGCGTCGTTTTCAAGAGGAAGGAGGTAATCGAGGTATTATTGACATGTATTCAATTAACCGCCGTGGGCATGTGGAGTCTAAAGACCTCTCTTATAAATAGACAAACTACAAAAACCCCGAAACTGTCTTTTGTAGAGGAAGCCTTTAGGCTTCCACAAAAACATAAAATCGACCGGACCTTCTTTGATTATATTATGGAGGCCTAAATGCTTCCGCTAAACAAAGGCAAAGAAACGAAAGAAGCCTTTTGTTCTGTAGCGGAAGTCTTCAGACTTTCAAGAGACACTTGCTTGGTGTAGCGGAACTCTTTAGAGTTCCATGTGATGGATGATGGAGGTCTAAAGACCTCCGCTACAGATAAATACACTCAATTCTATCACCATGTTAGATCTTTCTTGGATTTGACCACCACGAACTTAAAAGTTCTATCTTTCCAGCAGCTCGAGCTCCCACGCTCGAGCGATAGGTCAAAATGGCGGGATTTCGGGCGGGCGTGGGAGCCCGCCCTGCTCTTGTTGGAAAAGTTCAAGGGGCTAATTAATGATAGAAAAGAATTTCGGTCATAGGTGAAAGAAGTGAGTTAGAATTCCAGGGCCTCGTAAGTACATGACTATTCCGAGGCCCATAACCGTCCATTATAACGACTTCTCAGGGGGTTAAACTATTTGAAGGACGATATGGAGGTAGAAGTAGAATACGGGCAGGGCGAATAACAGGCCGTCGATTCTATCCATGACTCCGCCGTGGCCCGGAAAGAGGTAGCCGGAATCATCAACCCCTGCCTTCCGCTTGATCCAGGACTCGAACAGGTCTCCTAGCTGGGTGGAAAGGCCGATCAAAACGGCTAAAAGACCTATGCGGGGTAGCCAGCTTACGTAGGGGCCCCACTGAGGTGAGATAAAAACCGCGATCGATGCTCCGACGAAAGCTACGATAAGCCCTCCTGCCACGCCTTCCAGCGTCTTGTTCGGGCTGACGTCGGGGGCGATTTTTTGCTCCCCGAAGAACTTGCCAAAGAGGTAAGCGCCGGAATCGTAACCCCAGACTATTAGCAGGAGATTGATAGCGTGGATTATCCCGCCGTCGGCGAGGTAAATCAGGTAAAAGTAATGGAGGAAACCGGGCAGGTAGATCAGTCCCATTATGGCGGCGAGTACCGACTTGAGGTTGTCGTTGAAGCTGGCGGACCTCAGGTTCACTACTATCGCGGCTAACATCGTGCTGAATCCGATCAGGTAACCGTATTCGGGCCCAAGGGAATAAGCTAAAAAAGACGCCCCTGCCAGGGCAGATGTCGGGATGATTCTGATGGCGATGCCGGACTTCTCCATCAGGGTGGAAAACTCCGCTACGCCGATTACTGCCGATGCCGTCAGAAAGATTCCCACTGCCCAGGGGACATCGCACCTTTTGGCAAAATAAAGCAAAGCCAGAACACCGGGGGCGGCGATCAGGGCGGTTATGAGCCTCTTTGTTAGGGTGTTCACTGTTGGCCCTCTTTTTCGACGCTGCCGTAACGCCGTTCCCGGCGCTGGAAGTCGGAGATGGCTTCAAGCAAATGCCGGGGTTCGAAGGCCGGCCATAGCCTGTTGGTGATCCAAATTTCCGTGTAAGCCAGCTGCCAGAGCAGGAAGTTGCTCAACCTTCTCTCGCCGCTGGTTCTTATCAACAAATCCGGATCCGGAATTCCTGCGGTGAAAAGGTGGGATTTAAATAGGTCTTCCGAAAACTCCTCCGGTGTTAGGTCTCCCCTGGCGGCCCTTTCAATCAAATCTCTGGCTGCGTCGAGTATCTCCTGTCTGCCCCCGTAGTTAAGGGCCATTACCAGCTGTAGACCTTCGTTGTCGGCGGTCATTTCAACCGTACTTTTTACGACCCTGGAGGTCCGCTCCGGCAGGTCGTCAATTTCTCCGATGACTCTTAGTCTGACCCCGTTTTCCATCAACTCAGCCCCCTTTTCCCCGAGGAGGTCTTTCAAAAGGGTCATCAGGAAGTCGACTTCCTGATCCGGCCGGGACCAGTTCTCAGTTGAAAACGTGTAGAACGTCAGGTACTTGATCGGGAGCTGGTTCGAGGTGAACTCTATCAGGTCTTCTACCCTTTCGATCCCTCTTTCGTGCCCCTTCGTCCTCTCCAGGCCGCGGTTGTGGGCCCATCTACCGTTGCCGTCGGGAATGATAGCAACGTGTTCCGGTAGCTCGTCCGCAAGAACTTCCCCCAGTTCATCCTCGAGTTTCACTTAATATGGCCTCCCTGACCAGGTAAAGGGACCCGGTTGTACAGATCAGGTCCTCCCCTTTCGATTTCTCTTTAACGATTTTAAAGGCTTCCCTGGGTGCTGATACAAGCTCGAAGTCCAGATCCAGCTGGTCCGCCCAGCTTTCCAGGGCATTTAGCGGTACTGCTCTCCGGTGATCCAGCTCCGTAAGATAGATGTCGTCGACGACGGGTTGCAGCTGGTTCAGCATGTTTTTAACGTTCTTGTCTTTTAGGGCACTGAATATCAGGCTGGTCCGGTGGTTATCCGGTCGGAGTTCGGCGTAACGTTCCAGTTCGTCGGCCAGAACCTCGGTTGCTGCCTCGTTGTGGGCTCCGTCCACGACGAAATGGGGGTTCTTTTCGAGCAGCTGGAACCTCCCGGGCCACTCCACCTGCTTCAGTCCGGAGGATATCCCGTCCGGAGTAGCGGAGAACTCCGTTCCCTCAAGTTCCGCCAGAGCTGTCAGCGCCGTCGCCAGGTTTCGCTTCTGATAGGTACCGGGTAAGCCGAGTTCGAGTTCCCTACCGGCCAGTTCCTCAATGGGCGCGTTCTTAACCCCGAAAAGGGACCTCTCCCAGTTGAAATCCAGAAGTTCCAGGGCTGACTTATCTTCGGCAAAGACCAAAGTGCAGTCCTTTTCCTCGCATTCGGTTCGAAAAGCCTCCTTCGGTATATCCTTCGCCGGACCGATCACGAGCGGTTTACCGGGTTTTGCCAGCCCGGCCAGTTCGTCGGCGATCTCTTCTATCGTTTCGCCGAGTATATTCTGGTGCTCCAGGTCGACTGACGTAATTAACGCAAGCAGCGGCGTCCCCACGGGGTTTGTGGCGTCGTACCGGCCTCCCAGTCCGGACTCCATCAGCCCCAGGTCTATATTTTGCTCGTCGAAATACCAGGCAGCCAGGGCCGTCGTCGCCTCGAACAGGCTCGGTGGATCGCCCATACTCCTTAAATCTTCCAGTGGTCCTTCCAGGGTTGCTATTCCTTCGATTAGCGAGGCTTCGTCGATCTTTTCACCGTTTACCTTTATCCTGTCGGAGAAATCCACGAGGGGAGGGGAGACGAATTCCCCGACCCGGTACTTCCCGCCTAGAACTCCGGAGAGCATCGCCAAAACGGACCCCTTCCCGTTGGAACCGCCAATATGAATCGAGCTAAAGTTATCCTCGGGATTACCCAGCCGTTCGAGCAGGAATTCTATCCTATCTAACCCCGGTTTGACGTCGTACTTCGGCAGGCTCTCAAGCAGGGAAAGTGCTTCGTCGGGGTCCTTTTTCAATTATCCTCCAGAGCTTCCAGGTTTGACTGGAGCCTCTCTTTCCTCTCCAAAAACTCCTCCTTTTTATCTTGCTCCCGGGAGACTACCTCGTCCGGTGCCTTTTTCAGGAATTCCTCGTTGTTTAATTTCTTCTTCGTCGACTCCAGGTCGCTTTCCAGTTCGGATAGCTCCTTTTTCAATTTCTTCCGTTCTTTCTCGATATCGATCAGACCTTCCAGGGGGACAAGCACCTCGGAGTTTTCCAGAACCCTTCTGGAGCTTTTTTCCGGGTGATCCATATCCTTTCCGACTTCCATTTCTGATACGTCGGCCAGTTCGGAGAAGTAAATCCGATTGTCCCGGACTAGCTGACCGATCTCTTCGTTATCGACCTCTACGAGAACTTTGACGTCCTTGCCGGTCGGGATATTCATTTCTCCCCTGACGTTTCTGACTGCAGTGATCATTTCCTGAAGTGTAGCTAGCTTTTCTTCTATCTCCTCGTCTATCAGGTCCGCGTCGGATTCCGGAAAGTCCCTGTCAATTAGTGCTCCGGAATCTCCCGGCAATTTACCCCATATCTCTTCGGTAACGAAGGGGATAAACGGGTGCAGTAGCTTTAGAGTGCCCCGGAAAGTGCTCTCGAGTACCTGTCTGGCGGCGTCGCCGCCATCGTCCGAGTATAGCCGTGGCTTGATCAGCTCCAGATACCAGTCGCAGAAGTCGTGCCAGACGAAGCTGTAGATCTTCTTTGTCGCCGCTTTAAAGGAATAATCCTTCAGGTCTTCCTCTACTCCCTGGACCGTATCCGCGTAACGGCTGAGGATCCACCTGTCCTCCAGTTCCATCTCCTCCTCGTCCGGGAGGGTCTGGTCTTCCTCTTCTATATGCGAGAGGGTAAACCGGGCCGCGTTCCAGAGTTTGTTAAGGAAGTTTCGTTTGTCCTCTATCTCGTCCTCGGAGAGCTTCATTCCGCGTCCCTTTGTCGTTGAAGAGGCCATGGCAAAACGGACCGAGTCGGCCCCGTACTTCTCCTTGAGTTCGAGCGGGTCGAGTATATTCCCTTTTGAGGAACTCATCTTTTCCCCGTTTTCGTCTAGGACGAGCGGGGTCAACAGGACCTGGTCGAACGGTACCTCGTCCATGAAATGCAGGCTGGTCATGATCATCCTGGCGACCCAGAAAAATATGATGTCGAAGCCCGTGATCAGCAGGTCGGTCGGAAAGAAGTAGTTCAGGTCCTCCGTCTCTTCGGGCCAGCCCATGACCGAGAAAGGCCAGAGGGCAGAGCTAAACCAGGTATCCAGTACGTCCCTCTCCTGAGTTAGGTCGGCCCCGCCACAGCTGCTGCACTTCTCCGGTTCGTCCCGCGCGACGGTGATCTCGCCGCAGTCCTCGCAGTGCCAGGCGGGAATCCTGTGGCCCCACCAGAGCTGTCGCGATATACACCAGTCCTCGATGTTCTCCATCCATTCGAAGTATACCTTCTTCCAGCGTTCCGGGATCAGCTCGACCTCGTCGTTTCTCACGGCTTCGATCGCCGGTTCGGCCAGGTCCTCCATCTCCACGAACCACTGCTCCGAGATGCTGGGCTCCACGACGGTATCGCAGCGCTGACAGTGGCCGACCGAGTGTTCGTAGTCCTCCGTCTTTTCCAGATAACCACCCTCTTGGAGGTCTTGAACGACTTCTTCCCGGCCTTTGTACCTGTCCATGCCGTCGTACTTCCCTTCAAAGTCTATTTCCGCGTCGTCGTTGATGACCGAGATGGTCTCGAGGTCATGTGCTTCGCCGATATCGAAGTCCGTCGGATCGTGTGCAGGAGTGACTTTAAGTATTCCCGTGCCAAATTCGGGATCTATCGCGTCGTCCTTTACAATCGGAATCTCACGGCCCACCAGCGGCAGTATCGCTTCTTTGCCGGCCAGATCATCGGCTCGCTCGTCCTCCGGGTGAATTGCAAGTGCCGTGTCGCCGAGCATCGTCTCCGGCCTGGTGGTGGCGATGGTTACGGATTCATCCTCTCCCTTGAGCGGGTAGGTTATCCAGTAGAGTTGCCCGGATTCTTCCTCGTGTTCGACCTCTATATCCGACAGAGCGGTTGAACAGCGCGGGCACCAGTTAATTATGTACTTATCTCGATAGATGTAACCTTCCTCGTAGAGCTGTACGAAGGCCTCCCGAACCGCGCTGGAGAGTCCCTCGTCCAGCGTGAACCTCTCCCTGCTCCAGTCGGCCGAAGAACCGAGGGCCTTCAGCTGGTCCTTTATCTTGCCTCCGTATTCCTCCTTCCAGTCCCAGACGCGATCGACGAATTCCTCCCTGCCGAGGTCGTGTCGGGTGAGTCCCTCTTCGGCCAGGTTCTTCTCAACTACGTTCTGTGTAGCGATCCCGGCGTGATCCATCCCCGGAAACCAGCAGGCCTCCTTCCCCTTCATGCGCTGGTACCTGGTTACTATGTCGTGCAGGGTGAACTGAAGCGCGTGGCCGACGTGAAGTTCGCTGGTCACGTTTGGGGGTGGAATGGCCATTGAAAACGGTTCCCTGTCATCGTTTACCTCGGCTTGAAAGTGGTTGCCTTCCTCCCAGAGATCGTAGATTCTTTCCTCGACTTCTTCCGGTTTATAATGTTTTGATAGTTCCATCTATCTGTCTCACCTACCTTGCTTG
>CAZWZR010000105.1:0-6261 GCA_964638365.1 uncultured Thermotogae bacterium
CTTGAGAGAAACCCTCCGGTATAGTTAGTAGGACCGCCAGCTCCCTGTCCTGCAGGAGGTTTTTCCCTTCCTCCTCGCTGATGCGACTGATCTCGAACAGGGGCACGTCGCTTTCCTCGAATGTCAGGCCTTCCAGAGTGTCAACAAGCTGGTCTCCGTACCTCACTTCGTCCTCATCCACTTCTGCGTACTGAGTTTCGACGGCCCGATCCCTGTTTACCACCCCAAGCTGGTAGGGGCTATTCTCTCCTTGACCACCGCTGAAGGCGAAGCCAAAAACTAGCATGAAGATAGCTGGAAAGGCAAGCAACATGGCCAGGCCCTTTCTATCTCGGACTATCTCCTTAAAACCTTTTACCGCTACTCGAAAGAACTTCATTATTCCAGCTCCCGTCCTGTCAGGTGAATAAATACGTCCTCTAAAGTATTCGTCCTGCTGATCGAAATATCCGAGATCTCAAAACCTTTTTCTCCAAGTCGTTCTGTGTATTGGGGGACCTTACCCACCGCATCCAGCGCTCGAACAATCAGTTTGTCCTCGACCTCCCTCGTCTCGATCGTCCCTTCCAGTTCCCCTAGCTCCTCTAAAGCTTCTTCGTTGCGACTGGTGTCCTGGAGCTTGATGGTGACTGAATCTCCCTCGCCTACGCTTTTCTTTAATTCCTCCGGGCTATCCACGACCAGCATCTCCCCTTGATCCATAATCCCCACCCGATCGCTCAGCCTGTCGGCCTCTTCCATCAGGTGGGTGGTCAGGATGATCGTCCGACCTTCCTCTCGGCGCAGGTCATCAATGTATTCCCACAGAGAAAACCGGGATTGTGGGTCCAGGCCAGCCGAAGGCTCGTCCAGAACCACCACTTCCGGTTCGTGTACCAGGCTCATCCCCATGTTCAGCTTTCTCTTCATGCCCCCGGAAAGCGAGGAGGCCGGACTATCTTTTTTGTCCCAAAGGTTGAGTTCGGTGAGTAAATTCTCGACCCTCTCCTCCAGAACGTCGCCGGGGACATCATACATTTCACCAATGAACGTGAGGTTCTCTCGACAGCTCAACTGCTCCCAGAGAACGAGGTCCTGAGGGCATACCCCCAGCGAACCATTTGAGTCAAGCTTCCCGTCCCCCTGGAATTTTATCGAACCGCTCGTAGGCTCCAGCAAACCGACCATCATCCTTATAGCGGTAGTTTTGCCCGCCCCGTTCGGGCCCAGAAAACCGAATATCTCCCCCTGACGGACTCCTAGGTTAAGCCCATCCACGGCAGTCAAATCCCCGTACTCCTTCGTCAGTTCTTCCGTTTCAAGCAAAAATTCTTCCGATTCCATTATCTTACCTCCGGCAAGTTGACTAAAATCTATGATATAAAATTCATGTAACAACTCTAACCGTTTCTACTTGGTGATGGAGGGTTCTGGCTATTGATTTTAAAAGGGTTATTACCGATAGTCAATTTAAGATTAAAAGTATTAGAAAATCAAAATGGCTATCTCAATAACACTTGGTTTTGTTTCGGCCCTGCTCTTCGGTATGGCGACTCCTTTGAGCAAGACTCTGCTCGATGGCCTGGGGCCTTTTCAGCTGGCCGGTCTGCTTTACATAGGTGCCGCAGCCGGCTTGCTACCCAAAGTCCTGTTCGAAGGTGGCCTGAAAAAGGTTTTTCAAATGAACCGGACAAACAAATTTCGGCTGAGCGGGGCAGTTGTTCTGGGTGGAATAATTGGTCCCGTGGCCCTGCTCTTCGGACTGAGAATCGCCGAGGCCACTTCGGTTTCCATGTGGCTTAATCTGGAGCTGGTTTTTACGGCCGTTCTTGGTCACTTCGTCTTCAGGGATTACCTTGGCAAACTGGGCTGGCTCGGTTCATTGGGAGCCGTCTTAGCGGCTGGACTTCTCTCCTGGGATGGCGGTATGGCGGGTCTCAGGGCCGGAGTTTTCGTCAGTGTTGCTTGCCTTTCCTGGGGTTTTGACAACCACTTTACCGCCCTAATAGACGAGATATCGCCGGCGACGAATACGTTTTTCAAGGGTCTATTGGCCGGGCCTATCAACCTCGTTATTGGCTTAACCGCGGGAAGTTTCGCGGGAGGGGCGGGGGCTATAGGTTACGCGCTGGCACTCGGTGCTATCTCGTACGGGGCCAGCATCGCCCTCTATATAAGCTCGGCCCATGGGTTAGGGGCGACGAGGGCACAGGTCATTTTCGCCTCGGCCCCCTTTTTCGGCGTAGGTGGATCAATTATCCTGCTCGGAGAAACCCTTTCAGTAGCCCAGACATTAGCAGCTGGCTTGCTGGTCCTTTCCCTGATACCATTGTTGGCCGATAGTCACCTGCACGAGCACTCTCACCACAGCACATCCCATAAACACTTTCACCGCCATGCCGAGGGGCACCACGAACACACCCACGAAGAGGTAAACCTGCCTTCCTGGGTACCCCATACCCACGAGCACGACCACGATGGGGGCAAACACAGTCATCCTCATCTGCCAGACATTCACCATAGACACGATCACGAAGACTGATCCTTTGATGATCTCCGGGTCTGGCAGCTAGTTAGATGAATTTCTACTCATAACCACAGGAGGGTTTGGTTTTCCTTCACCCTTTCCGTATCTTTATTATGGAATTTTCTGATGTCGCTTAAAAACGGAAGTAATTAAAACTTGATAAGAGGGGTAGTTCAGGAGGGAAAATAATGCACGTTAAAGAAGCAATTCTGAAACGTCGGTCCGTGAGGTCTTTCAGCGACGAGGAAGTATCTCGTTCGAAGTTAAATGAAATAATGGAATCGGTTAGAATGGCTCCATCCGCCAGTAACAGGCAGGACTGGGAATTCGTACTGGTGGACGACCAGGCAAAAAAGGAAAAGCTCTATCTAGCAGCAAACAAGCAGGAATTTATCCGCGATGCTCCCGTGGTTATTGCCGGGGTGGCTACTGATCCTGACGACTACATGAGTTGCGAGGTGAAGGCCGGTACCGTTGACCTTTCCATCGCCGTAGACCATCTAACTCTGCGCGCGGCGGAGGAGGGGCTGGGAACTTGCTGGATCGGGGCCTTTGATCAGAAAAAGACGAAAGAACTACTTGATATCCCGGATAACTATAAAGTAATTACCCTTATGCCGCTTGGTTATCCCGAGAAAGAGCTGGAAGTAAGGGAAAAGCGGAGAAAAGACCTAAAAGAGATCGTTCATTATAACGGCTTTGAAGCTTAACCGTGACTTCTTTAGCGGAGTTAACGGACGAGAAAAAGATCCATACCCTGCGGGAAATAATTAAGGGTTACGGGACGATCCTGGTTGGCTTTTCCGGTGGTATTGATAGCGGGTTCCTCGTCAAAGCTGCAGTGGATTTCCTCGGTACTGATCGACTACTGGCTGTTACGAGTTACGGTGTTATACACCCGGAGACCGAACTTAAAGATGCTCGTAAACTGACCCACCAGCTGGGTGCTCCGTGGAGAAAGATACGTAGGTCTTACCTGGAAGAAGAGGAATTCAGGGATAATCCTCAAAACAGGTGCTATCACTGTAAAAAGGGGCTCTTCGAGAGGCTTGACAGGATCGCGAAGGAGGAAGGGATTAACGAGGTCGCCACGGGAAGCATCAAGGACGACCGGACAGGACACAGACCAGGTCGAAGGGCGGAAGAGGAATTCGATATAAAGAGACCACTGGAGGAAGCCGGGCTAACCAAGAGGGACGTGAGAAAGTTCGGCAAAGAAGCGGAGCTTCCCTTCTGGGACAAACCGTCCAACACCTGCCTGGCAACCAGGATTCCCTTCGGGGACTCAATCACGGAAGAAAAATTAAACCGTATAAAAAAGGCAGAAGCCCACCTGAGCAAGCTGGGCTTTGGGGGATTCCGCGTTAGACATCACGGAAATATCGCGAGAATCGAGCTCGACGAGGACGACTTCGTAGAAGCTATAGACAAAAGAGAGGAGATAGTTAGAAAATTGAAAGCTTCGGGTTACAAGTTCGTCACTCTGGATCTGGAGGGTTACCGGACCGGTAGCCTGACTGAAGATCTCGATTAATGAAGCCTAATCCGATCTTTTAGCAGGTGATAATTTGGATAAAGACCAGTTAAGAGACTTGCTGGAAGCCTTAGAGAACGGCGAAAGCTCGGTCGGGGAGGTTATGGAGGAACTCAAAAGCCTACCCTTCAAAGACCTGGGACACGCCAAGGTCGATACACACAGGGATCTCAGGCGGGGCGCACCCGAGGCAATTTACTGCGAGGGCAAAACGGAGGACCAGGTACTCGAGATTCTGGAAGAAATGTATCCTCAGGACGACGTAATTGCCACACGCGTAGACCCGGGTACTCTCGACCTGATCGAGGAGAAGTACCAGGACGCTACTATTTACCCGGACTCGGACCTGGCTTTCGTCGGTGAGTTTCCGGAGGATACACGTGGTAAAGTCGCGGTAATCACGGCTGGGACGACGGATATCCCTGTAGCAAAGAAGAGCGAGGTAACTGCCCGATCAATGGGTGTAGAAGTCGACCCTATCTACGACGTAGGTGTTTCCGGACTGCACCGGGTTATTAACTACAGGGAAAGGATAGATGAAGCGGACGTAGCCGTCGTCGTAGCTGGTATGGAAGGAGCACTACCCAGCGTGGTTTCCGGTTTGGTCCCCACGCCGATCGTCGCGGTTCCCACGGAAGTGGGTTACGGGGCCAACCTGGACGGGATTGCCCCACTGCTGACGATGCTCAATACCTGTTCTCCAGGAGTAACGGTCGTCAACATCGGCGATGGGTACGGAGCGGGATACTTCGCCGCCGCCACGGTCAAAAAAATAAGAGGGGAATGAGGATGAATTCGAGCCCTCAAAGAGAAAAGAGGATTATCTTCCTGGAACCAGCAGCAGGTATCAGTGGAGACATGTTTTTGAGCAGTATGCTCGACCTTGGACTCGATTCAAGCTGGCTTAAGGAAATTCTCAATGAAGTCCTTCCGGTAACTGCCGAAGTAGAGACCTGGCGGGAGGAAAGAAATCCCATTTCGGGTATCAGGTTCAGGGTAGAAGCAGATGGCGATCAGGACTCGCGCGGTCTGAGCGAGGTCAACTCCATGATCGAGAAATCAGATATTCCGGAAGCGATATGTACTACCAGCAAAAATATGTTCAAACGCCTGGCGGAAGTCGAGTCCGAAATTCACGGTGTCTCCGTAGAAGATATTCACTTTCATGAAGTGGGCGCTCTGGACTCGATTGCGGATATAGTAGGTGCATCTGCTGCAATATGGAAATTAGAACCCGACTCCGTACGATCCGCTCCGGTAAACCTCGGTGAGGGAACAGTTGATACGGATCACGGAGAACTTCCCGTGCCGGCTCCTGCAACTGCCGAGCTGCTGCGAGGCTGTGGCGCCACCACCTATTCCAGTGGAGTTGAAACGGAATTAACCACTCCTACGGGCGCACTTATCCTCGATACCTTCGTTGACGAGTTCTCACGGCCGCGGATGGAATACGAGGAGATAGGCTACGGGCTGGGCGGAAAAGAACTCCCCGGCCGGGGTAACTTCCTCCGGGCGACTTTAGGGTCGAACCCGGGCCCTACCAGAGACGCGAAAAGAGACCACTCGCTCGTTATGGAAACCAGCATAGACGACATGAATCCGGAACTCTTTCCCGTCGTCGAGGAAAAATTAATGAAGGCCGGAGCTCTAGACGTCTACAAAACCCCGATTCAGATGAAGAAAAACCGCCCCGGGGTAAAAATTACGGTAATCGGGAATATAGCCGACGAAAAACAGCTGAGCGAGATCCTCTTTCGCGAAACCTCCACACTCGGAGTCAGGATCCACGAGACCAGGCGGAGAAAACTAAAACGGGAGACCCTGTCAGTTAAAACCGATGCAGGAGATGTCGACGTCAAAGTCGGTTACCTGGATGGGGAGCCGGTGAATTATTCACCCGAGTTCGAATCCTGTCGTCAACTCGCGGAAATTTCTGACCTCACAACGAAGGAGATTTACCGAGAGGCCCTCGCTAATGTCGAAAATAAGCCTTAAACGCGTTCTTTCATAAATACACTGATAGACAGAAAGGACACTAACTCAACTGTTCCTATAATAGTCTATCTTAGGGATCTACTGCCATAGTTTAGCATTTTACCTGTAAAACTAGCTTTGGAAACCGTTCGACAAAACCGCAGGCGATTTCCCCAGCGTGGAAATCGCTGCTTCCGATCTCGGCTCGCTCTCCAGCACTTACCTGAGGCACGATACTTGGTCACAC
>CAZWZR010000106.1:0-6259 GCA_964638365.1 uncultured Thermotogae bacterium
GGCCATCACAGCGGGGCTGGAAAGCCCCGCCTATCGAAGAATTGTAGTGGTGAAATAATTGAGTCTAATTATTAAATGGAGTTTTCGATAACTCCACCGGTTTGGAGGACCCTTAATAGAATCAAAGTACGCTTCAATCCATCTATCAATCGAGCTTCCAGAGGTAAGCAGATACCTCGAGGCCGTAAATTATTACCCCTGTTTGACGGCGAACGGGGGCTCTGTTATAATAGCTTTGAAACGTTTCAAGACAGAAAAATAATTTATCGAGGTCCCGGAAATGAACGACGATAGCTCACAGAAAAACAACGTAACGATCGAGGACGTCGCGAAAAAGGCTGGGGTTGCCGCCTCAACCGCGTCAATGGCCCTCAACAACAAGCCAACAATCAGCCCAAAGACGAAAGAGACCGTCGCGCAGGCAGCTCAGCAGCTCGGCTATCACCCAACGGCGGCAGCCAGGGCTCTCGTCGATGGGAAGGCGAGCAACCTCGGACTGTTGATACCGGTTAAGGTCGACAACCTGTTTTTCTCTACGGGCTTTTTTCAGAAGTTAATATCCGGTATGAGCAAGGCCACAAAGGAAACAGGTAACCTGATATCTCTCCAGGTAGTCGAATCGCGGGAAGAAACGGCCGAACAGATAACCAGGGCGCAGAGAACTAAAAACATCAGCGGCTCAATTATAACTCATCCAACCAAGGAAATGCCTTACCTGGACGTAATTGAGGAATACAACTACCCGGTTGTTTTCCTCGGTGAACCACCAAGGGACTTCCCTTACGTGGATAACGATAACTTCAATGCCGCCAAGACCGCCACTGGCCACCTCATAGAACACGAACGCGAGAAGATTGGCTTCCTTGGCGGCCCGGAGGACTTGATCGCCTCGGAAGCAAGGAAGCAAGGATACAGAACCGCGCTGGAGTCGGCGGGGATCAAGGTTCGCCCCGAGTATATCTGGAGCGCCCAGCATACGGAACAAAGTGCTTACCGAGAGATAATCAAGCAAGGTAAAGAACTGGACTTCACGGCAATCTGCATTTCAGTGGAGGAGCAGATGGCCGGGGTATACCGGGCTCTGCGTGACCTGGATCTATCTATACCGGACGAGGTGGCCCTGATAACTCTAGGAGATTCTCAGCTCGCCAGACATATTAAGCCTTCCATGACTGTCCTCGACCTGAATACCGAAAAACTTGGTTACCTGGCGGCGAAGAAATTAAATAACCTAATTAACGGAGAGACCGAAAATAAAGAAAGAAAAGTAAAAACCGACCTAATCATACGCAGCTCCTGCGGCTGTGATTCGGATCAAGGAGGTGATACCACCAAAATCAAGGTGAATTCAGGTAAATCTTAATTAGATCCATACTACAACCAACCTCACCTGCATAAGGAGGGAATATTAAAATGAAGAACAAAAAACTTACGTCAGTATTAATTTTGACTGTGGTACTTAGCATTGGTCTTGTGTTTTCCGGTGCGGTAACGACTTTCGGACAGGACGACAAAGTAACTTTCGCCACCAGTTTCGGCGGTGAAGAACTAGAAGTATTTAAGAGCTTGATGGACCAGTTTACTGAGGATACCGGAATCGAAGTGGAAGTTCAGCCGGTCAGCCGTAACATGAGAACTGCTCTCGGGTCCCGCGTCGAGGGTGGCAACCCACCCGACATGGCCAACGTCCCGAACCCGGGCCTGATGAACAACTTCGCCCGGAAGGACCAGGTCGTTTCGCTGGACTGGTTCAAGGATACCGAACTCGCGGACAAAATGGCCGGGGGATTCATCGGTTCCGGCTCCTATAATGGATCGCTCTATGGAGTCGTACCGGCAGCAAGCGTGAAGAGTCTGGTCTGGTACAACAAGAAGGTCTTTGAGGAACAGGGATACGAAGTTCCAGAAACCGTGGGCGAGCTGCTCCAGCTGCAAAACGAAATGATCGCTGACGGTTACGCTCCCTGGGCGTTCGGCATCGAGAGCGGTGGCGCCACGGGTTGGCCGGGAACCGACTGGATAGAGGACATAATGCTCAGATCAGCCGGTCCGGAAGTCTACGACCAGTGGGTAAACCACAACATCTCCTGGACGAACCCACAGGTGGAACAGGCCTTCCGGATTTTCGACCTCTTCATAAACGACGATACGGTCATGGGCGGTAGAAAGGCCGCTTCGACGATTAACTTCGGTGACTCAGTCCAGTACATCCTCCCCACACAGGGAAGAGACGAACCGAGAGCCCTGATGCACAGGCAGGCTACCTTCATTCAGGACTTTCTTAAGGACGCCCACCCGGACGCCGAAGTCGGAGAGGACTACGATACGTTTATCTTCCCCGCATTCGGTAAGGAATCGCCACCGATCTTATTCGCAGGCGATCTATTTATTGCCTTCCGGGACAAGCCCGAGGTCCGAGAACTGATAAAGTACTTCGCCTCGGCGGACATCCAGCAAACGTGGGTCGAAAAGAACCCGGGTCGGCTGGCGGTAAACGTAGACGTCCCGCTCGAAGCCTATCCGAACGACACTCTGAGAAAAGCAGCTCAGGCATTGAAAGAGGCGGAAACGGCGCGATTCGACGCCTCCGACTCTATGGTATCCGCCGTCGGTTCCGGTAGCTTCTTCTCGGCTATCGTCAATCACGTACAGGGTGAGAAACCACTGAATGAAATCCTCGAAACAGTCGAGGGTGACGCGGACGACGCATACGAGTCGGGCGAAGCAACTGACTAAAATTGGTACCAAAGAAACCTGGGGGAGGCGGGGGTAACCTCGTCTTCCCCGTTTTAATTTGGGAGGAGTAAATATGAGAGATCGAAAATTCGTGTCTTTTCTATTCGTCGGACCGGCTCTCCTGGTGGTGGGCTTCTTCCTTTTTTATCCGACTTTAGTAACCACTTATACCAGTTTTCTCGGTAACGTGGACATGCAGGGAGCTTTTCCCTCTGGCAATTTTGTCGGCGTAGAAAACTACGTCAACATTTTGACTTCTGGGGAGACGTTGATTGCATTTCGCAATACTATGCTCTGGATCGTCGTCATGACGGCCTTTACCATCGGGTTTGGCCTGATACTGGCAGTATTGCTTGACAGGGTCCAGTACGAATCGATCGCTAAGTCACTGATTTTCATGCCTATGGCCGTTTCTTTTACCGCCGCTTCGGTAATCTGGAAGTTCGTCTATGCTTACAGGCCACCCGGGTTTACACAAATCGGACTGTTGAACGCTTTACTTGGTTCCATTGGGGACTTTGCCTCCCAGTCCGGGGTGAACAACGCCCTCAATATAGTCTTCGTAGCTCTCGGGGTCATTGCTTCGGTCATTGCTTTGCTTTCGCTGTTAAAAGGGCTCTGGCGGGCGACTGAGGTCTGGAAGAAGGATAACAGGCTGACCTGGATAGCCTGGGCAGTCCTGATCGGTTTCATCCTGCTGGGAATCTGGTACGTCCTCGGTTTCGTCGGAGCTGGTGGCGGCTCATCGGTCGTGGGTATCGTCGCCCAGGTGCTGATGGTCCTCGGCTTGCTCAGTCTTGGAATAGCGGCGCTGCGCGATAATGCGTTTGGACCACCGCTCATGGGCACCCTGTTAATGCTGGGGATAGTCGATTTCATGCTTTCTCAAACAGGATTTCAGCCGACCACCTGGCTGCTGGAACGGCCCTGGACGAACAATCTGGCACTGATAGTGATGGGGATATGGGTCTGGACCGGTTTCGCCATGGTCATGCTATCGGCCGCTTACAAGGGAATACCCAAGTCGATGCTCGAGGCGGCACGAGTGGACGGAGCTAACGAATTACAGGTCTTCTGGCACGTGACGATACCTTACATGAAAACGACGATCATCGCCACTACTACCACGATAGTGATCTTCGTCCTGAAGATATTTGACTTCGTCTGGGTTACGACGAACGGTGAGTACGGAACCGACGTCCTTGCCAGTTTAATGATTCGAAAGATGTACAGCTTCTACAACTACGAGGTGGCCAGTGCGCTTGCGGTCGTTTTGTTCGTGCTGACCATTCCTTTCGTAATCATTAACATCAGGCGATTTCAGAGAAGGGAGGCAATCCGATGATTCAGAAGGCACTAAAACTGTTTTCACGCGTTCCTCTGCACGTTCTGGTAATTATTCTCTGTATAGTTTGGCTTTTACCGACTCTCGGGATCTTTGTCAGTTCCTTCCGCCCGCAGAGCGACATAATGAATTCGGGCTGGTGGCAGGTATTTCTTGATCCGGCAAGTCCACAGAATTACACGATCGAAAACTATACCAACGTGCTGTTCGGTAATACCATCTGGCGATCCTTTTTGAATAGCTTTATCATAGCCGTACCATCTACTTTTTTATCCCTGTTTTTCGCAGCCCTGGCGGGATACGCCTTCGCCTGGCTTCACTTTCCGGGGCGGAATATACTCTTTTTGACCATCGTCGGACTGATAGTCGTTCCGCTCCAGATGACGTTTATCCCCATATTGAAGATCTACTCAAATACCGGGTTATACGGGAGTTACGTCGGGATATGGCTTGCTCACGCCGGTTATGGCATGCCGTTGATGATTTACATGATGCGTAACTTCATGGGCGGACTTCCAAAGGAGCTCTTCGAGTCCGCATTCATCGACGGCGCATCAGTATGGACGGCTTTTACTCGTCTGGTCGTTCCGCTTTCGAAGCCGGTGATAGCATCTCTGGCGATATTCCAGTTCCTCTGGATATGGAACGATCTGATAGTTGCGCTAATTTACATGCCGGATCCGTCCAAGGCACCGATAACCCTAACGATTGCCAACCTGGTCGGGTCCGAAGGTCAGTCGTGGCACCTGCTTCTGCCGGCGGCCTTTATATCCATGGTCCTACCGTTGATCGTCTTCTTCTCGCTGCAGAAGTACTTCGTCCGCGGTCTGACCGCAGGCGCCGTGAAGGGTTAATAAGGACGGAAGAGGAGAAATATATTGTTAATCAGTTTCTTGAATCCTCAGGGTAACTTCGATCCGGAAGATAGTTACTGGATGGAACACCCGGACTTCGGGGGCCAGTTAGTCTACGTCAAGGAGACGGCTCTGGCCCTGGCCGAACTGGGGCACCGGGTGGATATAGTTACCAGGCAGTTCAACGACCCGGATTGGCCAGAGTTCTCGGAGCGGATCGACCGTTACCCGGAATCCGATGACGTCAGAATAGTCAGAATTCCCTGCGGGCCGGACGAGTTCTTACCTAAAGAGCAACTCTGGCCCCATCTGGGAACCGACTGGCTGGACGGGATCATCGACTTCTACGAATCGGAAGGTGAACTCCCCGATGTAGCCACGACCCACTACGGCGACGGCGGTCTGGTCGGGGCGTTGCTGAAGGAGGAAACCGGGATACCTTACACCTTTACGGGCCACTCCCTCGGCGCCCAGAAGATGGACCGGTTTAATGCAAACAGGGATAACCTCGAGGAGCTGGACGAGCGGTTCAACTTCACCCGGAGGATCTTTGCCGAGAGAGTCGCCATGGAAGGTGCCGATCGCGTCATCACTAGCACAAGCCAGGAACGGTACAACCAGTACGATCACCCAGCTTACAGCGGTGCGGTCTCGGTCGAGAACGACGATAAATTTACGGTCATTCCGCCTGGAGTGAACAGAAAAGTATTTAACGAGGAAAAAGGAGCGGAGGACGAGCGGGTGGCTCGCCGGATCGAGTCAGCCCTCGCCAGGGACGTGTCCAGCGAGAGGAGTGGGCTACCACTTGTAATCTGTTCCAGCCGACTGGACCGTAAAAAAAACCACCTCGGCCTGGTAAAGGCGTTCGCACAATCGGAAAAGTTAAGGGAATCGGCCAACCTGGCAATCGTAGTTCGTGCAGCTGACAACCCTCTCAAAGAAAGGGATAGTTACGAAGGGGAAGCAAAAGAGATCCTCGACGAGATAGCTTCCATACTGGAAGAGAAAGATTTATGGGAAGCCGTAACGTCTTTTCCCCTGGAGAACCAACAGGAACTGGCGGCAGCCTACCGCTGGAGCAGTGACAGGAAGTCGGTATTTGCTCTGACCGCACTCTACGAACCTTTTGGACTGGCACCGCTGGAGGCAATGAGCTGTGGCCTTCCTGCCGTCGTTACCAACCGGGGCGGCCCAACTGAGAGCATGATTGATTCCGATACGGGGGAAGAATTCGGTGTACTGGTCGACCCCGAGGATCCGGAGGGGATAGCCAGGGGGTTACTCAGATTACTGGACTCCGAGGAGTCATGGGAAAGATTTCGCC
>CAZWZR010000107.1:0-5347 GCA_964638365.1 uncultured Thermotogae bacterium
GATCGAAAACGTCATGCTGTTTTGTCCCGCGATGCTACATATTGCTGTAACTACCAATTCATCTCCAGGCTCTACATCAGGCAGGAAATACAAAAATGTTGGCGTGTCCGTAATTTGTCGACCGGGATTTTGCAGGACAATTTTCTCACCATCTCGTTCTACAACTACTTCTTCGATGAAATGATTCGAACTCCCCCCACCTACACCGTGATTGATTCCCACGGATAATACGTGGTTTTCAGCGTCAAACTCAGGTTGAAGTTCCGCCGGTGGATGAGCCATGGTCCCAACAGAAGCAAAAAGTAAAATTCCTATCATAAAAGCTATAACTTTTTTCACTTGAATCACACCCTTTTATAATAATTGTTTTTATTTTGAAGCAAATCTTGATTAATTTCAAGCTCAACCATTCGCGCAACTCCGTAACTTAAGTTCATGTTGTTCACCTATTTTTCCATAATAGGCCCCGTTGAACGGATAGTGTATAAGCAACTGTGTAAAATGAATTTATAGCTTTGGAAACCGTTCAGGAAAATCCCATCGGAGGCGAGCGGGGGCGGTTCCAGCACTCAGACCTTTTAACCATCACCCAGTGGGTGAGATGAAGAAGCTCATACAACGGAAGGGTTTTTCTTTTGTATTCTGTTTTAGAAGATGGTCTTAAACGAGAGAATAGTTCAACTAAGGTTAAAATAAGAAGCTAAACCAGGTGAACGATCAGAGCACCCCAGATGGTAAGCAAAATATTACCGACTGCATACGGTACGGTGTAACCGATAACTGGGATCGTACTATTCGAGTCCTCTTTGAGTGAGTTCATCGCGGCAGTGCAGGTTCCTGCACCGGTCATAGCCCCCATTAACAACACGGGGTTAAGCTTCAGTGCGTATTTGCCGAAGAACCAGGTCAAAAGGTGCGGTATTATTGTCAACAATACCCCTGCCGCAAAAATCTTTACTCCCGATTTCTGTAGAGCCTGCAGTGCTTTCGGTCCGGCGGATAAACCAACACAGGCAATGAACAGGTTCAAGCCGAGGTCCGTAAATATCCACATAGCCGATGAAGGAACTCTGCCCCAGGTCGGGCGCAGGGATCTTAACCAGCCAAAGAGGAGTCCAGCTACCAGCACTCCTCCTCCGACTCCTAGTGTCAGGGGAATGCCGGCAACTGGTACTGCAATCAATCCGAGGAGCGTTCCCAGAACTATACCAGCTGATACCGTGACGATATCGGTAACGTTCGACGAACGCTCGGGATAGCCCACTTTATCGGCAAAGCTATCAACCCGTCGTTTATCACCCATAACCTGCAAGGTGTCTCCCTTTCGTACTTTCAAATCTCTCTCAAACGGCATTTCCTCGCCCTGCCGTCTTACTTCAAGGACGAAAGTCCCCCGGGAATGGTTATCTACGACTTGCTTAAGGGTCTTTCCGTCAAAGTCATCGTTCGTTATACAGACGTCCAATATCTCCCCGACCATCTGTCGTAATTCTTCTACTTCGACTTCCGGCCCAACCAGTTCTCCCGCCTCCAGGAGGGCGGACTCGGTACCAAGTAGAAGTAAAACGTCACTCTCGAATATCTCCATGTCGGGTTTTAATTCCTCAATGACTTCATTGTCGCGCTCTATTTTGTCGATCGACACCCTTTCCGGGAAAACAGAGCTTTCAACTTCCCCCACTTCTTGTCCGGCAACGTCCTCCTTCTCTACTTTGAAAGCCCGAGGATATACCAGTTTATTCCAGTGAAAGTTTTCGATGGACTCCTCGTCGCTCGTTCTACCCATATTCTTTTTTACGTCACGTGCCGACTCTTCCAGATCAATCCCAAAAGTCCCGGCAATCAGCTTTAGCATAATTATTAGCCCGCCGGTGCCGAAGATGTAAGTTATTGCGTAGGCCACGGCTACCTCCGCCTGCAGGTTCAGTTCAGCCGACGGAGCCACGCCGGCAAGGTGCTTTAAAGCCGTGTCAGCAGTCCCAATAACTGCCGACTGAGTCATAGCGCCACCGAGCAATCCAGCGATGTATCCCTGGTTGAGTCCAAAGAGTTTACCGATAACGATCGCGGAAACTAGAGCTACGACCCCAAAGAATACCGCAACTCCTACAAACTTGAAGCCGCCCCGCTTCAACCCATCAATGAAGTCGGGCCCTACTTTGTACCCAACTCCAAATATGAATAGGCCAAAGGAAACGGTTTTTAAAATTCCAAGATCCAGATTCGTGCTCGGTTGAATCACGATTGAACCGACGGCTATACCGACCAGAAGGACGCTTGTCGTGGAGCCAAGCGAAAAGCCCTTGACCTTGACTTTTCCTAGAGCGTATCCGCCGGCAAGAGAGGCAAAAAGCAGTAGAGAAGGATTACTTCTAAGGAAATCTAAAATGGCTTGCATTGGCATACCTTAACCCCTTTCCTAATTTTCCCCTTCCCATTCCTGCCGGTACTGATCCAGCAGTTCGCTTATTGCGGACCCGATCTCCCGGTAGTCATCTTCGTACAGGTTCGCCAGGGAAACGCGGACGGACATCTCCGGTGCATCAAACCCGCCACCGTCGAGCACCACTACGTCCTTCTCGTCCGCCATGCGCCAGACGAAATCTATCGGTTCGAACTCGCTTTCCAGCCACCCCGCAAAGTCTTCCCCGTACCGGTCACTCGCCAGGCCCGGGATGTCAATCGTAGTATAGTAATTGGCGTAGCTGGGCCCATCTGCCCCGGGCACTCCCAGGGAATCGTAGAGGGCCTCATAACGTTCGTGAACCAGGTCCTGTATCTCCTTCCGATACAAACGACTATCCGAGTCGATCAGTTCCTGAAGCGAGAACAGAACCATCATGACCTGCTGCGGAGTTGAAAGTCCGGCAGTATGGTTGAGAGCAACTGCCCTGCTGTCCGCGACGAGCCGATCAATCAACTTAATGTCCTCCGGGTGAGTCGAAATCGACTCGTAGCGGTTGTGCAGCCCGCGCCGCTTTTCCTTCGGTAGATCGGCTATCATCTCGTCCATCACGTTGTCCTCGTGGACCCCGATCGCGCCCAGGCGCCAGCCGGTAGCACCGAAGTACTTGGAATAGGAATAAACCAGGATCGTGTTTCGAGGTGCGGTCGCTGCCAAAGAACGGAACCCATCGACGAAAGTTCCGTATACATCGTCCGTGAGCAGGATCAGGTCCTGGCGTTTATCCTCGACCAGGTCGGATATGTAACTTAGGGTCTCGTCCGACATACTCACTGATGATGGGTTAGAAGGATTAACTACGAAAAACGCCTTTATCGCAGGGTCTTCCAGTTTCTCCAGCTCCTCCCTCGGGTACCTCCAGTCGTTTGACTCGTCCTGCTGGACTTCCACGATCTCCAGCTCGTAATCGTTTAACGGGGGGATCTCCAGGTACGGCGTAAATATCGGCGTTCCCAGCGCGATCTTATCCCCTGGGTTGAGCAGAAAGTTCTCCTTCAGCGTGTTAAAGATGTACGTCATCGCAGCCGTCCCACCTTCAGTCAGAAAGAGGTCCATCTCTCCCTCAGGAGGATCGTCGTCACACATCGTCAGATCCAGGTACCTTCTTATTACCTCCTGGGTATTGGGCAGTACCCGGTCCGGAGTCGGGTAGTGGTCGCCCAGAATGGCGTCGACCATTTCTCCAATAAAGTCATCTCCGTCGAGATTGAGATCGTCCGTGGCGTAACGGTAGGAGTCCTTCAGAAACTCGGCACCGACATGCTCGGCGCGGCTCCGGCAGTAATCCATAAACCGGTCGCCCATACCGTCCTTCTCCGGGGCGCCGGCCAGTCCGTAGCGGTTCATAACCCTTTGCCCTTCTTCGAGAGCAAAATTTCCAAGCAGAAAGTAGGCCTGGCGCGGCCTCGTCGCCACCCAGTTCGGGTTCCCACGACCGGCGTTAAGCATCATTTCTTTGTTCGGTTCTTCAGCCATCGATATCAGCTTGTCCTTCAGCTCGAACGGGCTAAGCTCTTCGTATTTCTTTTCCCTCTCCTCTCTTTTCACAGGGGCCACCTCTTTTGTGTTTTTACTTTTATTTTGGGTAAGGTTTTTCAGATCTAACCGCCTATCTCAAAAATCATAAAGTCATAAAATTCAAAAATTATTTTCGTGAGCAGTATCAATATTTTTAATTATGATAACTAAAAGAGAGGTCCTTTCCAACTTTTAAGAATTAATAAATTCAGATCTTTCACCTTTACAAAGGAATACTATAACTGGCCATTCAACTCCGGCGGAAGGTTCGGGTACCCTTGACCGAGGGCTAGCGAAGGAGTTTGGGAACCAGAGAAGGAGTTCATTAGCCAGTTACTTCCATTAAAAACCAGAAAGCCTATCCTGTACTACCAACGCAGCCCGGGTCCCCGTGCCCGGGCGGACGTTCGTATTCAAGCTACCGGGGCGCAGAGTCCACTCATGCACAGTTATAGGTGAGGTAAAAGAAACAAGCCGGTACCCCACAATTAGCAAGGTTACCGGCTTTACGACTTACTGGTTGAGAGCAATGTAAACTAAACTTGCGGCTTACCTACTTTCCACTCGGACTTCTTCTGTATCAAACGGTTCGAGCTTCTTAAGTGGGGAGACTCCCGAATTCAGGCTCCCGATCACCGTTACCGGGGATGCCGGCCTGGGCTCGGAGTCCTCGCTGTTCGGAGTCGGACCGTAGAAAATACAGAAAGCATGGCCGTCCGGCCAGTAAGCCAGATCTCCCACATCCAGCTTCTCAGTGGGCTCCTCGTTTTCCTCCTTGACCTCGGGAATATCGAAGTAGATTTCCTCACCCCAGAAGCTGGGTTCGGCCTCGACGGGTAGAACCTCCGTAACTGCCACCGCTGTATCGGTATCGTTCAATCCCGCCTCAAAGGTTTCTCCATCTACGGTAATGGTTATTTTTTCTACCACTTTTTATAGCCTCCTTTAATGATACAGGTCTGGTTCGATGAAGATATCCCAATTCAAATTGGGTTCGATGGTAAGGAGGAATTACTCTTTTTCAAGTTAACTTTTTATCTTTACCCTTAATTTATTTACCCTAAAGGCTGGAGGGTTTGAAACGAACGAACGGTTCAGAATAATGGATAATTTAAGGGAATTTTTCCGGGCCTGTAGGCACTCCCCGGCCAGCTCCCGGCGTGCCTTCTTTTCATGAAAGGAGCCGGTCGGGAAGGTGAAACGCCTCCCACAACGGGTATTTTCAAACGCCCAATGGTACGCGTGAATCAACCGGCTGTCAAACTGAGAGCCCCCATATTTAGCCCCACATCCCGGCATTGTCCGGTTAACTCTTCCGGTTAATATATAGTCAAATGGTGAGGCTTATAAGTCAAGAACCCCGCC
>CAZWZR010000107.1:5357-6153 GCA_964638365.1 uncultured Thermotogae bacterium
TGTCCGGTTAATTCTTCTAGGCTTTTAAATAGGTTTATAGGTGAGTAAGGTAGAATCAATCTGCTTTTGGGGTTTTCAGTCCCTTTTTCCCAGATCAAAGCTGCACTTACTTGTTGAATCCAGCAATTAAGGCCATCTTCCATCAACATTTTCCTGATAGGTACTAAATGATTGTTGATATTTAAGTAAATCATCTAAGTTACGTAATGGCAAGGAAAAGATTTTGGTATTAGCCTTCCTATTTGGCCTTTACTTTCACCTTAACCCTCCCACTCTGATGGGAAGTATTAAGGTTGAGGAGGAGATCTCCCCCCTCAGGGGTGGAGGAATTTTCTAACTCCGGTCGGTTGGATTTGAAGAAGGAAAATAAAAAAATTTTGCGAAGCTAGATTATCTTGAAGGTTCAATTGAAAGGTTAAAAGAAGAGACCAAATAATCATTCCGCTTTGAGCGTACAATTCCTAAAATTCCTGGTATTTTGGCCACTTCATCCAAAAAATCCCGAATTCCTTGTTACTAACCATTACGTCTTGACAAATTTTCTATCCATGTTAAAATAAAAACGCTTCGAAAAAACGCTTCGAACATCTCCTCCATGGTTGTGATAATATGGGAGGCAACACGACGATAGAAGACGTGGCGGAAGAAGCGGGCGTTGCGGTGTCTACGGTTTCCCTTGCACTCAATAAAAAGCAACAAGTAACGCCAGAGACCAGAAAAAAAGTCTACAAAGCCGCCAAAAAGCTGGATTATCAGCCACACACTCCCGCTCAGACTCTGGCCAGCGGATACTCCA
>CAZWZR010000108.1:0-6142 GCA_964638365.1 uncultured Thermotogae bacterium
GGCAGGAGAACTTTTCATCCCCGGCCACAGGCCGGGGGATTCAAGTTCTGGTTTTGCTAAAGCCGATATCAAAACCCTCTTTAAATTCATTTAAAGTGTATGCTATTCAGTTAACTCAAAACTATTTAGAACAGGGTCAAAATACTCTTCCGCCGTCTCCTCGTAGGAATCGAGTGATGTAGTGAAAGATAGAGTGTAAAGTAGATCACCTTTCTTTAGGTAAACGTCCTTACCCCTTGTTCCTCCGTTCCCCGATTTGGCCATGGTAGAGATCCTGATAAAAGCTTCGGCTCCGGAGACGGTCTCTTTTCGTTTCTCCACGTCCTGGTACCTGACCAGCGAATCCAGCCTGAGATCATAGGCTCTGACGTATTCTTCAAGCGAGAGGTCCTCTTTCAACTCTGCAGCGGTGATACTTAGGTTATGGGGATCCGGATAAGCGCTTACCGACAGTACCGCAGTGCCTTTATAGTTCATCTCCGTCTTCGTCCAGCTCTCCGGATAGGAAACGCTGAACCCGTACTCCTCGTTCGTGTAAGTCTTCATCTCGTTTTCCTGGGCGAAAGCTAACCCGCCGACGACCAAGGAACTTACCAGAACTGCCACCAGCAGATAGGTCAGCTTTTTCATTGCTGACACCTCCTTCTTTTATTTAGAACCGGCTAAAGAGAGTATACCTAAGCTCATGAAGGGAAGTAAGCATTGTGCGAGGGGAGTGGTTTTGCTTTCATACTAAGGGCTTTTAAGATTTTCGCAAGTCAGCGCGTACCTCTTATCCAAAAGGAAGGGGCTGAAAAAATTCTTCAAAACTTTCACTCACTCCCCTGTATAACATTTATAGATGAATTAAAAAGGTATATCCGGCTACGAGACACCGAGGTCTTTTTCACTACTTGTTAACATTTTTTGGAGGTTCCCCATCCCCTCACGAGGGCGGGTGTCCAGGAGGATAAAGGAGACAATAGAAAAAGAAAGGAAGGGGGCGCGAATCCAGGTAGAAGATACATAAAAAACAGGCCCCTATCCCCGGAACCGGGAAGTGAGCCAGCACCGAATTGAGGAGACCAATTTGGCTAAATCCAATATAAACGATCCTCTTGTAACTTAGCCTATCAGGTTACCCGTACGATAACTTTCCCCAGGTCCTTATATCAATTCGGTGCTGAAGGTAAACCAGCCGATTCCTCCCTAGGGGGTGACCTGGAATTGATCGCCTCCGAGCCATTCAGCCAGCAGGTAGATGAAATGTCTATGCATCGAGAAATCCCTGAGTACCAGCTGAATGGCCTCTTCAGCCCGAACGCCAACGGAAATTTTTTCGGCCTTTAGTTGACAATTATTCTTTCTTTTCAGAAGGTTTGACCGGCGCGGGGATTTTTATAAATACTATTATAGTCGGAGAAGAAAGCGCGAAGCTTTAAAATCGTCTTGTCCCGAAATAGCTGCGCGGGGAGCCAGGATACCCAATAATCGGAAACGGCAGCTGGTGGTTGGTTTTAAGCAGCTAAGCGATCCTATTTACCAGGGGTTCATCGGTCAACAAATGTTATTGGGAATTGATATCGGTTCGATAACCGTCAAGGTAGTTCTCCTCGAAGAGAGCGGGAGCCTGGTGGAAAGCTACTATCGCAGGTCCCAGGGGGAACCGATAAGTACGGTTATCGAGACCCTCGACGATCTATTCCGGAAGTTCGACCCCGGATCCGTGGATGCCCTTGGAACCTCGGGATCTGGTGGATCCCTCTTCGCCGATCTCCTCGGCGGGAAACACTTCAACGAACTAATTGCCCAGGGAGAAACCGTAAGTCGCCGATATCCTCGGACCAGGACAGTGATGGAAATGGGAGGACAGGATTCCAAGCTTCTAATCCTTGAGGGGTCCGAGGAACAGGCGGGAATTGTTGATTTTGCCTTAAATAGCCAGTGTTCGGCTGGAACCGGTTCCTTCCTTGAACGGCAGGCGGAGAGGCTGGACCTGACAATAGAGGAGTTCTCCCAGCTCGCACTGGAGTCCGAGGATCCGCCCCGGATAGCCGGTCGGTGCTCCGTCTTTGCCAAGTCGGATATAATCCACCTCCAGCAGGTCGGGACTTCCCAGGCGGCTATCGTAAACGGCTTGTGTTACGCGGTTGCCCGCAACTACGTGGGAGACGTGGCCCAGGGAAAGAAGATTCGGTCTCCGATACTCTTCCAGGGCGGGGTTTCTCGGAACCGGGGAATGATCCGAGCTTTTAAAGATATTCTCGATCTCAGAGACGAAGAATTGACCGTCCCAGAACACGAGGTTTTGATGAGCGCGATCGGGACGGCCCTGCTGGCAGGAGATCGGGCCGAGGCCCCAGACGTGAGCTGGGAAAAACAGAGAGCAATATTAAAGAAAAGGGCTAAAAGCAGAGAAAACGTGGAAAGCCGTGAAGCTCTGGGACAACCTCGTAGTGGCAATCGTGAAGAGCTTGGCCCCGACTCGAGCCTCGATTTTGGAACCGCCCTTGAGACCGGGAAAAAAAGAATTTACCTCGGCGTCGACGTCGGCTCCATCAGCACCAACCTGGTGGCGGTCACCGAAAAGGGCGTTCCCATCGGGAAAGTATATCTGAAGACCGCCGGGGAACCCATCTCCGCCGTCCAGGAGGGTCTGACGAAGTTGAAGGGGCAGACGGGCTCGGAGGTAGTAGTAGAAGGCGTATGTGTGACGGGCTCGGGTCGGGAGATGATCGGGAGCCTGATCGGAGCCGACCTCATGAAGAACGAAATCACCGCCCAGGCGACGGCCACGACCAGGATGGACCCGGAAGTGGATACCATTTTTGAAATCGGAGGCCAGGACTCCAAGTACGTAAAGCTGAGCCAGGGGACCGTGACTGACTTCTCCATGAACAAGGCCTGTGCGGCGGGAACGGGTTCCTTCCTCGAAGAACAGGCAGGAAGGCTGGATATCGATATTTCCGAGTTCGGGGACCTGGCTCTGGACTCGCCAACGCCGGTAGATCTCGGCGAAAGGTGTACGGTATTCATGGAATCCGACCTGATCCACTACCAGCAGAGGGGCGTCGACAAGCGGGAGTTGGTCGCCGGCCTCGCTTACTCTATTGCGGTAAACTACCTAAACCGAGTGGTAGGCGAGAAGGAGGTCGGCGAAAGGATCTACTTTCAGGGCGGCGTAGCTGGGAACCAGGCCGTGGCGGCGGCTTTTCGCCAGATCCTGGAGAACAAAACCCTGATCGTCCCCGATCACCACGAAGTGACCGGTGCCTACGGAGCGGCAATACTGGCGAAAGAAGAAGACGAACGGAAAAATGATCCGTCCAACTTCTACGGCTTCGAGTTCGGGGACCGGGATTTCGAGACTTCGACTTTCCACTGCGAAGACTGTGCAAATCGCTGCCAGATAAAGCGGGTCCAGCTCGAGGGGGAGGCGCCGCTATTTTACGGCAGCCGGTGTGGCAAGTACGATTCCTCTCGGGGCGGCGTCCAGGGAGATACCGCCCCCGAAGACAAAAGGACGAAAACGGAGGACCTGTTTGCCTACCGGAACCGCCGGTTCTGGGGCGAGGACTTTCTGAATCCAAAGGATCGGTCCATCCGAATCTACCATTCATTTACCGACGGCTCGGAGGGAAAAATAGGCGTCCCCAGAGTGCTTATGTTCTGGAGCAAGTTTCCCTTCTGGTCGACCTTCCTGAGAAGCCTGGGTTACGACGTGGTTCTGTCGAAAGGTACCGACAAGTCCCTGATCGGGGAATCCTCCCGAAACGCTACCTCGGAGACCTGTCTTCCTTCCAAAATAGCATACGGACATATCAGCAACCTCCTGTCCTACGCCGAGGAAGAAGGGGGACTCGACTACCTCTTCTTGCCAGCGATGGTTAGTAACAGCAACGAGCACACCG
The DNA here is from genome assembly GCA_964638365.1 of uncultured Thermotogae bacterium. Taxonomy (GTDB): domain Bacteria; phylum Bipolaricaulota; class Bipolaricaulia; order M55B111; family M55B111; genus JAGXLP01. The sequence continues at coordinate 3,891 of CAZWZR010000108.1, forward strand.
ATACCGAAACGAACTACAACTGTCCTCTGGTTCAGGGCCTGCCTTACACTGCAAACGGACAGTTCGACTTCGGGAGGTCAGGTTACCCGGTCGAAATAATTACTAAAGCCTTTCACTTCTATTCGAATAAACGACTCCTGAATGAACTGAAGGGCCTGGGGCGGAAGCTGGGCAAGAGGCCTGCAGAGGCGAAGAAAGCCTATTCGAAGGCACTCACGGTGGAAGAATCCGTTCGTGACGACTGTGTGGAGAAAGGAAGGAAAGTTTTGGGGAAACTCGGACCTTCCCGGCCCGGGCTGGTTGTAATGAGCAGGTCCTACAACGGCTGTGATCCCGGGTTGAACATGAAGATTCCTGAGAAACTGCGAAAGCTAGGCGCCACCCCAATTCCGATAGACTGCCTGCCGCTCGGGGATATCGACCCGGACAGGCTCCATCCGAAAATGCAGTGGGACTGGGGCAAGCGTATTTTGAGCGCGGCGGCTTTTATCAAGGACCGGCTTCACATCCATGGACTCTACTTATCCCATTTTCGCTGTGGTCCCGATTCCTTTATAATCCGATACGTCAAGGAAGTACTGGATGATGAACCCTTTCTCCACGTCGAACTGGACGAACACAGCGGCGAAGCCGGTATAATAACTCGATGCGAGGCATTTCTGGACTCGTTGAAACAGCGTGAAAACGAGCTAAGTAAGACCGGGAGTGAATGATCGGTGGTGCGATTTTACCTCGTAGATGTAAATTTGGCCCAACCAATTACCCGTCCTAACGAAAAATATTTATGGATATCCGGCGGTGATTTGCCGTGAGTGAGGAGGATCTCGTCGAGATCCACGCTGAAATAGATACGGAACCGGAGTCGAAAAAAACGATCTACGTACCCTATATGTCCGACCACTGCCACGCCCTGGTGGGGGCGATGCGAAACCAGGGATTCTCCGCCATCCTGCTACCGCAGCCGGACTCTGATTGTCTCGATTACGGTCGCCGCTACTCGGAAGGCGGCGAGTGCCTGCCCTTCGTGGTAACTACCGGCCAACTAATCAAGCTGGTCGAGGAGGAGCCCAACTTTGAGCCCGAGGAATCCGCCGTCTTCATGCCAACTTCCTCGGGCCCTTGCCGATTTGGACAGTACCATACTGCCCAGAAACTGATTCTGAACCAGCTGGGGAAGCCGGTAGAGTTCATCTCGCTTGATGCCCGCGACTCCTACACCGCGAAGAACCTGGGGCTCGACTTTCGTAACTTAGCCTGGCAGGGGATCGTCGCGGTTGATTTTCTCCAGAAGCTACTCTGGCGAACCAGACCATACGAAAAGGAGCCGGGGGCGGCCGACGCGGCTTACGAAAAGAGCCTCGAGGAGATCAAGGCCGGGATGGAAGAGGGAGGAACCGGCGGCCTGATCGAAGCCCTGGATGGAACAGGGGAAAGGTTCGAAGCAATAGAGACCGGGCCCAGAGACAAACCCCTGATCGGGGTGGTCGGAGAGATTTACGTAAGGGCGAACGACCTCTGTAACTGTAACCTGGTCCACCTGATAGAGGATCTGGGGGGAGAGGTCCGGGTCGGCCCGATGGCGGAATGGCTCTATTACACAAACAGGAAGAAGAAACAGGACGGTTTCCGGAACCGGGAGTTTCTAAAATACCTCAAGGGGTGGGCAAAGGACCTCGTCCAGCACTACGGCGAGAGGAAGGTAAAAGGAGAGTTTGCAGATTTCCTCGACGAACGGGACCTCTCCGAGCCTTCGGTCGGAGAACTTGCCGACAACAGCCAGCCTTACATTCCGGAAGACTATAGAGGAGAGCCGGTGCTGGAAATCGGAAAAGCAGTGGACTACGCAAAGGAGGGAGCGGACGGAGTAATTACCGTGTCCCCGTTCAGCTGTATGCCCGGATCGTTGATAATTTCGGTCTCCGATCTCGTCAAAAAGGACCACCAGAACATACCCTGGCTCAACCTGACCTTTGACGCCCAGCAGTCCACCAACATCAGAACCAGGCTCGAGCCGTTTATCTTTCAGGCACGGAAGTACAGGGAGGAACGAAAGTCCGGGGACTGATTCGAGGAATTGCCCAGGGCCCGTATCCAGTTTAGTGTTTTGGATGAGTACGATCCCTCGGTCGAAAAGTTCTTCAGGGTTCCTGCGTCTAAATTTTGTCTTTTCCTCATCAGTGTAGTATATATCTACCGAGTTGCTGAAATTACAACGGTTTCCGACTTATTTGGGATACCGTAGCATTTAATGT
>CAZWZR010000109.1:0-6065 GCA_964638365.1 uncultured Thermotogae bacterium
CTGATATTTACCAGGAAACTTCCAGCGCGATCAACGAGATGGAAGAGGAATGGAATCCCAGACTTCACTTGATCACCCACCAAATGGTGTTGAACCAGATAGAAGAAGTTACCGCAGTTAAAGATGCCTACGAAGAGTTGACCGAAAAACACAACCTGCACCCTCACTCCGCAATTCATGTTTTGAGCAACGCCCTCTCAGAAGAAATATACGACATGCTTCAGACCAAACGAGAATTCGACCCCGAGGTTTATGAAAGGAAACTAAGCAATATGTTAAGCCGTAACAGTACGGAGTACAGGAAGTTAATAAGTCCACTTAAACACGGAAAACCTCCCAAACACCCGGAAATAAATTAATAAAAGCTAAATTCATATGATCTCATTTCTTTCAACTATGATCAAAGTTCCTTTCTATCATTAATAGTCCCTTGAACTTTTCCAACACGAGCAGGGCGGGCTCCCACGCCCGCCCGAAAGCCCGCCGTTTTGACCTATCGCTCGAGCGTGGGAGCTCGAGCTGCTGGAAAGATAGAACTTTTAAGTTCGTTGTGGTAAAATCCAAGAAAGATCTAACACGGTGAAAGAAATGAGATGATAATACTTCACGGTTGCTGGGTTCCAGATGGCGGTGAAATTCACGGCGGAGAACCCGGGGGTTCGGAAAAGGAGGTCGCATTTGGTGGGAAATTTTTCCTGTGGGGCGAATCCACCACTCCCGGGGAACGAAGGCGGTTTCCCGGACCATCCAGAAAGGGATACCCTAAAAAACATCCCTGGCAAGTTGATCCTTCCGTAATTTCGGAGAATCTAAAAGGGCTCTTGTCAGACCTTGACTCCGACATCTTTTTCGATTCCGTCGACCCGAACTCTCGTATCCTTTTTCTCCCCACCGACGAGGAAAACGGCTTTCCTCAACCATCGGCAAGTTGGCTAATTGAGGACCTGGACGTTGATTTTTCTCCCGACTCCTGCTCTATTCTGCCCTGGGAGATTTGGGGAACCTCGGTACCGATTGATCCCGGGCTCTCCCTGTTTAGTTCTGATCCGGATTACTTTCGCCAAGCGTTTCACCCCGGCAGAGAGTTGACGTTTATTTACAATACGGTGGAGTTCGCCCGGTCCCTGTTGAATCGGCAACGGTTTATACCGGCCCTTCACAGAAACGACACGGGAGGCCTGGAAGCCCGCTGGCGACCGTTATTGGATCTTCCCGGAGACCAAAAGTACTTCGATGACCTCGCCACCTCGGCACCCGCAGCAATGTTCGCCGCCGCTAAGGGTGAAAACGACCCGTTCCAGAAATCCGGAGCCGAGACTTATCTACGGGGCATGCTGAGCACGATGATTGACCACAAAATCCGAGAGAAGCTCGTCCGTAGCGGCTGGGGAGACGACTTTCGAACTGGAAAGAAAAACTCAAGAAACGAGTCGGTGGGATTAAGATGGTTGAACCATCTCGGGGATCGGAATAATTCCCAAATGGATCTCTCCACCCGGGAAGACCGCCGCTTGACTACTTCATATGGAAATTGGATCAGGGCCATAAGAAGGACTTCCGACAGTGGACTACGAACCGGGTTCAAATTAGTTCCTCCCGCCGAAAAGTCGGACGGCTCTCCTCTGTTCTCCTCTCAGGAGGGATGGAAGCTCGACTTCTTTCTGGAAACCATCGACAGTGAAAGCTTCCACCTGACCGCCGAGGAACTCTGGGCCCGAGATAAGGAGGAGCTGGAGCCGCTGCTAGAACGCTACGGTCCCCCAAAGGAGAAATTATTGACGGACCTGGGTGTTGCTTCCAACCTGTTTCCGGCCATCGGATCCGGCTTGGAATCCAAGCAACCGACAGGATGCAACCTTTCCGTTAACGAGGCCTATAGATACTTAAAAGAGGGCTACTGGCTGCTAAAAGAAGCCGGGTTTCTGACCAGAGTCCCCTCCTGGTGGGATCCAACCTCCCTGGAGACGGATTCAGAATTGGGATTAAAGGCGAGGGTTTCACCCGAAAAGAAGGCCGGGGGCGGCTCGATGGGCTCTTCCGGCGGTTGGAACTCTCCAATCGATTTCGAATGGCAGTTCGCCGTCGGAGACGAGACGATTACTCCGGAAGAGTTTGAAAAGCTCGCCTCCCTAAAGAGCCCTCTTGTAAAGATCTGGGGCCAGTGGGTAGAGCTGGACCCGGATGACGTGGAAAAGACGCTCGATTTCTTAACGGAAAACGAAGGGGAAAGACTCGACTTAAACGAGACGGCCCAAAAGATATTATCCGATTCGAAGGAGAGTCCTTTACCGATAACTGATCTGGAGGTAACCAACGGCGAGGAGGAAAGCGGGAGCGAGAAGGAAAATTGGATCGATAAACTCGTATTTGGTGATGGTGGCGGAGACCGGGGACCGGACGAAGCTGAATTGCGAGAAGCCCCTTCGGAGTTTCACGGGGAGCTCTGGGAGCACCAGGAAAAGGGGCTGGCCTGGCTTCTATCGTTAACCTCCAGGGGTTTCTCCCCCTGCCTGGCCGACGACATGGGGCTGGGTAAGACGATCCAACTGCTGGCCGCCCTGTTGAAATTTAAACACGATGACGGGGAGTTTCCGGACCCGACACCTTCCTTGCTGGTCTGCCCCACTTCGGTCCTGGGTAACTGGGGCCGGGAAGTGGAACGTTTTGCCCCCTCGTTGTCTCACATGATTCATCACGGAGGAAACCGCCTTCAAGGAAAAGAATTTACCCAAGCGGCAAGGGAAACAGATTTAACCGTTACATCTTACGGGCTGTTGCGAAACGACTTTAGCTTGTTAAACGAAATCGACTGGAGGATAGTCGCTCTCGACGAGGCACAGAAGATAAAGAACCCGGAAACGAAAACCGCCCGGAGGGCGAGGGATCTCCCCTCGAAAGTACGAGTTGCTTTGACCGGTACCCCAATCGAGAACAACCTCATGGAATTATGGTCCATTATGGAGTTCCTCAACCCCGGCTATTTGGGGCCGAAAAGGGACTTCCAAAACGAATACGCGAAACCGATCCAACAAAAGAGAAAAGGGTCTCGTCAAAAACAGAAGACGTTAAAAAAGCTGGTGGATCCGTTTGTTCTAAGTAGAAAAAAGACCGACCCGGAAATTCTCTCCGACCTTCCGGAAAAGATAGAGAAAAAGGAATACTGTTCCCTTACCCCCGAACAGGCATCGCTTTACCAGGCTGTAGTCGACGAAGCGGGGGATCGACTGGACGAGGCCGAAAGTGCCGAGGGCGACATGAAAAAGAGAGGCTGTATACTGAGCACTATCAACAGGCTGAAGCAGATATGCAATCACCCCGCCCATTTCCTGAGTGAAGAAGGATTTGATCCTGAAAGGTCCGGTAAAATGGAAAGACTGCTTGATATCTGCGAAACCGTCCTCGATGAGGGGTATTCCGCCCTGCTGTTCACCCAGTACGTAGAATTCGGCCAAATGATTCGGACTCACCTCCAGGAACGCTTCCACTACCGAGTCCCCTTCCTGCACGGAGGAACATCACAGAAATCCAGAGACGAGATGATCGACGGATTCCAACGACAGGAAGAGCGTCTGCCGTTTTTTCTCCTGTCGCTGAGGGCGGGAGGCCTGGGTATCAACCTGACGGAAGCAAGTTACGTAATTCACATCGACAGATGGTGGAATCCAGCCGTGGAGTCCCAGGCTACGGACAGAGCCCACCGGATCGGTCAGGAGAATAACGTAACCGTCCACAAGTTCGTCAGCTCCGGAACTTACGAAGAGGAGATCGACCGGATGATCGAAGAAAAGAAGGAACTCGCCGAAGAGATAGTCGGGTCGGGAGAAGAGGGGTTGACCGAACTATCCAAGCAGGAGTTTATGAACCTGATTGAGCTGAAGGAGGATTAAGCTATGGGGTATTGGAAGAACTTCGAATACACGACGCCTAAACCGGTCGAAGACGGGATAAAAGCCCGGACCAGGCGCGGCGATTTCGGAGAGAGCCAGATAGGTAAAAGGTGGATAGAGGTCCTGGAATCGTTCGGTAAATCCAATCGACTGCAGCGGGGAAGACGCTACGCCCGTAAGGGTCAGGTACGGGATGTAAACATCGACAAAGGAGTGGTCACCGCCGAAGTACAGGGTTCGCGTTCCGAACCATACAAGGTGATGATAGAGCTAGAGCCGTATCCCGAACAATCCTGGGAGGATATCATCGACGAAATATCCTCCGTCCCTCTATACTACGCCGCTTTCAGTTCGGGAAGCGTGCCCGAAGATCTCCAGGAAGTCCTGGCCGGATACGACCTATCGCTTACACCGAAGGACCAGGGTGAACTCAATACCCGCTGCTCCTGCCCGGATTCTGCAAACCCGTGTAAACATATAGCCGCGGTTTACTATCTACTCGGAGAAACCTTCGACGAGGACCCCTTTCAGTTGACCAAGATCAGGGGCAGAACCAGGGAAGAACTGCTGGAAGCTCTTTCCGGATCCGGAGCGGGGCGAGATGCGGAGGAACAAAGCTCTCCGCCCCCCGAAACTCCCTTAGATACCGACCCGGAGAAGTTCTGGGAACCGGGACCTGAGCTTCCCTCTACCAATTCATTAAACTTAAACCATCGCACTCAAGGTGAACCGGCTATCCTCAAATTGTTGGGAGTACCACAATTTTTACCAAACAGCAAAAAGTATCGCCGGAGCCTGGAGGAAGCCTACCGGCTTGTATCCTGGGACAAAAACGGCACTTATTCCTGATTTGAGTTCACAGTTAATCCCCTCGTCTCACCAAAACATTTTATTCTTCCTACCTGGAGGGGACCGAAGATGGTAATTTTTTACCAGTAAAATTCTTTTAGCCGGGGTTTCCTTGGATTGAAGTTATGGAATCAAAACCATAAGGCGATCCAACCCTTTTGTGCATCGGAATCTGTATATCGATCAGGGAAGTGTATAGGTTCCTAGAGGATCTCAATCAACTATATCAGTTTAAGAAGTACATTCGCGAATGGTTTTCAGAAAAAGTTGATAATTAATCCGAACAGAGATATAATCATGTCAGTAAATCATAAATTATTATGATTAACTAACATGAAATTTGAAACCATAATCGAAAAGTTTTCCGGGGCCCCCTTTTTTGAACTGGAAGAGGTCCGCCAAATTTCTAATGATTCCGGGAGCCAGCTCAAAAACCAACTATCACAGTGGACAAAACAGGATAAGATAGTCAGGCTAAGAAGAGGAAAATACTTGCTCGGTTCTCAATACAGGAAATTTACGCCCTCAAGCTACTATATCTCGAACTACCTATACCGACCCTCGTATGTAAGCCTGGAAACTGGACTACAATACTACGATCTTATCCCGGAGTCAGTCGGGCTCGTGCAGTCGTTAACGCCAAAACACGGAAGGGAGTGGTCAAACGAGTCGGGCAGATTCGTCTATCGTTCTATTAAGAATGATAGGTTCTGGGGCTATCGTGAGGACCGTCTGGACAGTATTCCGTCACAGAACCGGTTTTTCATTGCGAGGCCGGAAAAAGCTATTCTGGATCTGATCTACCTCAGTAATGGGGAGTGGACCAAGGAAAGGATAAACCAAATGAGATTTCAATCGCTCGAAATTGTGGACTACGAGACTTTACAGGAGTTTTCCGATAAGTTCCAAAGTCCCAGGCTGAAGCGAGCCACGAAGAGGTTTATCGGTCTCTACAAGGAGGAGCTGTAAAAATGAGAGAGAAAGCCCTCCAGATAGCCGCGCAGCAGGATGGTGAACAGGACAAACTTAATCGCCTCAGGGAATATCTCCAGCACCTCATACTGAGGGAAATGTTTGAGCTTAACTGGTTAACAGAACTGGTTTTCCATGGAGGTACTGCACTTAGAATAATTCACGACCTAAACAGGTTTTCCGAAGATTTAGACTTTCACCTGAAAGAAAAGAACAAAAATTATTCCGTAACACAGAGATTAACCAAACTTCAAAAGAGACTAGACCTGAACGGATATCAAGTAGAAATAAGCTCTTCATCTGAAGGGAACGTCAAAAACCCGTCCATTAAATTCGCTGGAGGTCTACTCAAAGAGG
>CAZWZR010000110.1:0-6025 GCA_964638365.1 uncultured Thermotogae bacterium
ACTGCTGAAACGAGTATATAATGGTAAAAAATAGGGTGAACTGTTTGTGGCTTTCGTGTTTCTTTCTTAGAATCTTCGGAGAGGTTAATGCGGTTTAAAAGAAAGAATTTCTTTTTAAAGTAAGGCGTTTCTTGATTCTGGAGGTGATAAGGAGCTTTAGGCTCTAAGTGCGGGTAATTCCAGGAAAATTTATGTTTCGTTCGAGATTTATACTCCCGTAGCAAAGTAATTGGATTTAAGATCTATATTTGGTTAAACCCGAGGAGGTTTATATGTACAAGAAGACTCTGGTTATTAGCTTGGCTGTTTTGCTGACGCTTTCCGGTTTTACTCTCTTAAGTGCGGGAAGAGAGGCCAATTTACCCAAAGACGAACTCGTGGTTCCAATTGGTCTAGAAGACGAGGACTGGGGCATGAGCGAGCTGGAACCGGGAATGCCCGGTGGCTCCATTACTTACGCGTCCATTTCCCTGCCGAAGACCTTTAACAGCATGGTTGCGAGCGAGACTTCCAGCACCGACGTTACTGGTAACCTGATGGCCGGCTTGACCGACACTAGCCCTTCAACCGGAAGGCTGGTTCCAGCTTTGGCCAAGGATTGGGAGATCTCCGACGACAAGAAGACTTATACCTTTCACCTTCGGGAAGGTCTCAAGTTCTCCGACGGTGAACCACTGACTGCCGACGACGTAATATTTACTTTCGAGGAGCTGCTGTACAACGAAAATATAGAAGCCGACATGCGGGACCTGCTTACGATAGAGGGAGAGTTGCCCGAGATAGAAAAGATAGACGAAACGACGGTGCAGTTTACTACTCCAACCGTATTCGGTCCGTTCATCAGAACGGTCGGCGGAGTCATGATCTATCCCGAGCACAAATTCGAGGACGTATCGGCCGATGAGTTCAACAGTGCCTGGGGTCAACAAGTCGCCCAGGAGAACCCGGAAGAGATAGTCGGCGCCGGTCCGTTCCGGGTCAAGGAGTACGTACCGGAGCAGAAGCTGACGCTCGAGCGGAACCCTTACTACTACATGCGGGGGCCAAACGGCGTTCAGCTACCCTATCTAGACGAGTATACGATTTTAAAAGTAGAGGATACCGACGCTCAGGCTCTGAAGTTTGAATCCCACGAAACTGACGTTTACGGTCCAGCTGCATCCAAAATACCAATGTTGCTGAAGGGCGAAGAGGAAGAAGGCTGGAACGTTATGGTCAAGGACGGACCCCGTGGTGCTCCGGCTGGAACCGATTTCCTCTCACTTAACTGGGATACTGAGAAGGAAGCCCTTGCCGAGGTATTCCGGGAGAAGAAATTCCGCCGAGCCGTCTCCCATGCAGTTGACCGGCCGAGCATCATAGAGAACGTATTCAACGGACTGGCCGTAACCCAGGATAGTCCGATGTCCAAACTCTCGCCGTACTATAACGAGGAAGCCGGGGAAGCTTTCCCGGAAGAGTACGACCTGGAGAAGGCGAGAAGCATGCTCGACGAGCTCGGCCTGACTGACGAGGATGACGACGGAGTGCGTGAGCTCTCCAACGGTGACGATCTTTCCTTCGAAATCAGGACGAACAAAGGAGCGCAACAAAGAGTTGACATCGGAAACACGATAGCGGCGGACCTGAGGGAGATCGGCATGGACGTCACTCTCAACCCGATTCAGTTCAATTCTCTGGTCCAGCAGCTCATGGGTGGAAATTACGAGGCCGTAATAATAGGTTTAATTGGTGACCCCATTGAACCGAATAGCGGTAACAACGTCTGGACCTCGGACGGTAGCCTTCACATGTGGCACCTGGATGCCAGCGAAAACCCGGTAGAATGGGAGAAGCGCGTTGACGAGATATTCAATAAGGGGCTAAAACAGATTGGCGTGGACAACAGGAGACCATACTACGACGAATGGCAGATGATTGCAGCTGAACAGGTACCGCTTATCTATACTGCCGACCAGGTATTCCTTTACGCCACCGAGGATTACGTCCAGAATACGGAAAGATTCAGTCCTCTCGGCTCTTTCTTGGGATTTGCCGAAGTAGTATGGGTTGAATCCAGCGAGTAGGAAAATTAAACAGCCGGCCGGCCTGTGTCGGCCGGCTGAATTCTTTTAACAATGACCTCTTACTTAATTAGACGGGTTTTGTATATGATCCCGACCCTGATTCTCGTATCGATCATTTCCTTCGGGGTAGTTCAGCTTATACCGGGTGATTATCTGACTCAGCGCCAGATGGACCCGACGATATCGAGGGAGACGCTGGAGCAACAGAAGGAGAATCTGGGTCTGGACCAACCGCTGCCGATACGGTACTGGAAGTGGGTTAAGGGTGTAGTGACCGAGGGGGATTTCGGTTATTCTTTCAGCAACTACCGCCCTGTTGCCGACGTGCTTTTCGAGGGCAGAATAGGTTTTACGATCTTTCTTGGATTGCTGAACCTGGTTTTCGTTTACCTGTTTTCCATCCCAATTGGCATATATTCGGCCGTCAACCAGTATTCCATCCCGGACAACTTTCTGACGTTCTTTGCTTTTATAGGACTCTCCATCCCTAACTTCTTCCTTGCCCTCGTGCTGCTTTACTTTATTGCGGGTCCTCTGGATGTGGGGGCGAACTTAGGCGTTGGGGGGTTGCTGATAGAACAATACATGGGGGCGCCGTGGTTTAATGGTTTTGTACCGAATATGGGTAAGATATCGAACTTCTTCTGGCACGTCTGGCCTTACATGCTGGCAGTTGGAACGGCCTCTCTTGCGGGCGTCGTTCGGCTGATGCGGGGGCAAATGCTGGAGTTTATGAACAGACAGTTCGCCCAGACTGCCAAGGCCAAAGGGCTAAGGGAAACCGTGGTTATCTACAAACACGTCTTCAGGAACGCGATAAACCCGATCATAACGAACTTCGGTTACGCCTTCCGGAGACTGGTTTCCGGGTCCTTGATTACTGCGATTGTCCTGGGAGTCCCTACCGTGCAGAGAGCCTACTGGACTGCCCTGAACCAGCAGGACGAGCAGGTGATAATGGCCGGCCTAGTTTTCTTTGCCCTGATGTTGCTCGTTGGGAACCTGTTTGCCGACTTTTTGCTTGCCTGGAATGATCCCCGTATTCGCTATGACTAAAGGTGATTACATTGGCTGAAGAGTACGAAGCAGACGACGGTAGTGAGGCCAGGGAGAGGTCTCAGTGGCGCAGGATGTGGCGCAGGTTCAGAAGGCACACCCTGGGCCAGCTGGGCGGAATCATCGTCCTCGTTATTGCCGTCATTATTTTTATGGCGAACTTTATCGCCCCTTACAACTACACTACCCAGAAAAGGGATTTCTCCAACGCCCCGCCAACGAAGATCCATTTCACCGACGAGGACGGCCTGACCCGACCCTACGTCTACGCCACGAAGAAGGAGTACAACGAGTACTACGAGAAGGTCTACGTCGAGGACAAATCGGAGAAGTACCCGATAAAGTTCTTCGTCGAAGGGGAAAAGTACAGCTTCTGGGGGCTCTTTGAGAGCCGAATTCACCTGTTTGGCACGGGGACGGAGGAGGCACCGCTGTTCCTGTTCGGGACGGACAAGTTCGGCAGGGATTTATTTTCCCGGACGCTCTGGGGAGGCTGGATATCGCTTCTGATTGGACCGTTTGCCCTGATCACGACGCTTCTGATTGCCATTCCAATCGGGTTGCTTTCCGGTTTCTTCGGGGGCTGGGTTGACATGCTGATTCAGCGGATAACCGAGGTTATAATGGCATTCCCGAAGCTACCGTTATGGCTGGCTTTGGCCATGGTTATACAGGGTCTACCTTCCGCTTACAGGTTCTTCTTCATAGTGGCGGTGTTTTCGCTGGTCGACTGGACCGGTCTTTCCAGAACTCTGCGTGGTCTGGTGCTATCGGCTAGGGAAGAGGACTACACTATGGCGGCAAAGGCCGCGGGGGCGGGACCGGTCAGAATCATGTTCCGGCACATTCTCCCAAATACGACTACTTACCTCGTAGTGGTCTCCACACTGAGCATCCCGACGTGGATTATTTCCGAGGCCAGCCTGAGCTATCTGGGGCTCGGGATTAAAGAGCCGCAGACGAGCTGGGGGCTACTTTTGAGCCAGGCCAACAACCTGGAGACGATAACCTCCTACCCGTGGTTGTTAATCCCTGGGGTCTTTATAGTAATTACCGTTCTGGCGTTCAACTTCTTCGGAGATGGCCTGAGGGATGCCGCGGATCCATTCACATCAGTAGGAAGTAACAAATAAGGAAACTGTAAACGGAAAAGGAAAAGGCGATGTCGGAAGATACGGATCGGGGCCCTTTACGGGAAGTACGGAGGACTCTATACGGATTTGGTTTTAGCCTATTCGTTATTGGTGTCTTCGCCCTGTTATTTTTTTACGTGATTCCCACCTATTTTCGTTCCACGGGGAGGGACTGGGCGCAAGAGAAAAGCCGGACTATTTCGCTCAACTACCTCCGTACTGATGACTCCGGGGGTAAGGATTACGGTCCTTTGCTTGAGGAATTAACCGATTCCAGGGCTGAAATAGTAGATAAGCTTGAACTAGACCCGGGCGAAGTCCCCGACAGGATCCACGTTTACCTCCACCGGGATCTGAATTCCCTGAAAACCGCGATTTCGACCAGAAGGAACTCGCCCGAAGTAGACGTACCGCTGGCGACGATGGACGTGATCGAAGGTAAACCGATCAAACCGATACTGGTCCGGTTACTGACAACGTTTACCTGGGGGCGGCCTTCTTCGGAGTTCTTGCGACTTGGACTCCAGACGTACTTCTCGAACCAGTACGAGGAAATCCACTTAAGGGCTTCCGCCCTCGAAGGAACGGGTTTTTCCTTTGACGAGGTCACAGCGCTGGAAGAGACGACCAGCCACCTCAGATCCCTCCAGGACAGGATATATGATTCTTTTGACTCCCCCCGTGCCTCCGCGGGGCTGGATTTGGGTAGCCTCTCCTCTTTATTTAGGTTTGAAGCCGCGGAAAGGCCCTACAAATACGAGCTCGAAGTTCAGTCCGGCTCGTTCGTCTCCTACCTGATTCGAGAATACGGGGTGGAGAAGTTGAGGCAACTATGGGAGGCGAGCTCGCTCGAAGAAGGGTTCCAGGAAGTTTTTGGCGTGACTGTTTCGGATATGGAAGAAAGCTGGCGGACTTACGTGACCATGAGGGCCAAAGGTAGAGGAAACCACAATTATTTCCGCGCCAGATCCCTTTTTAATCAAGGGGCTCTGGATGAAGCCAGGGATAAACTGGAGGGACTAGAGAGGGATGGAGTCCCTGAAAAGGATATTGCTTTTCTCAAAGGTCAAGTCAACTTTTTCGCTGGCAACTGGGAAGAGGCGAAGGAAAACTTAAGTTCACCGGCGATAACCGGGCTGTCCGAGTCGAAAGAGAGGATGGTTCGAAGATTTGACTCCCTGATTGGTTCCTACCGAGCTGGAAAAAGTTGGAATTCGGGTAGGTTATATCTAGTTTCTTCCGAAAGCCTGGAAGGCTCAGACGTTTTGGCCCGGGAAGTTCTCCACTTATGGAAAAGGGTGCGGGAAGAATTACCCTCCCTGGATTGGAATTACTCCAGATTCATGATTTTTCTTGCCGGCGAGGAAGTGAATGAGGATTGGGAGGAAGTAGCAAGTCCGGATTGGGTGGCGATTTACGGTGGTGACGGGGATCCAGGGGTTCGGGCCGTCGAGTTGTTCGTTCGAGGCGCAAAGAGGATCCCCACTTATTCCGGCCTTTTGCGCCAGGGGCTGATTCATTACCTCTCCGGGGAGGACGTATTCGCGGAAGCAGAATCGGTTCTGGATGAGGGGCACTGGTCCCCTTTGAATGGATTGACTTTCGACATGCGGGGTAAAGCTGATTCTACGTGCGAGGCGGCCGCTTTCGTCGGATACATCATAGAAGAGTTTGGATCGGAGGACTTTCTGGATATCTGGAACCTGACTACTCCGTTGGGTGGAGATAAGTCGCTGGAATCCGCTTTAAGGGATACCGTGGGAATAGGAC
>CAZWZR010000111.1:0-5867 GCA_964638365.1 uncultured Thermotogae bacterium
CTGCAATTACCGCTAGAGAGGGCAAGTCAATGGGAATTAACTGGAACTTTGCTCCGACTGCCGACCTAAACACCAACCCCAATAATCCTGTAATTGGTGTAAGGTCCTTTGGATCCGATCCCGAAACAGTGAGTTCTTTTGTTGAATCCGCTGTTGAGGGATACCAGAGTAACGAGATGGTTGCCACGCTCAAACATTATCCGGGTCACGGAAATACTTCTACCGATTCTCATTACGGACTACCGAGTGTAACGTATAGCAGGAACGAGCTCGACTTACATTTAAAACCCTTTAAGGCAGGAATAGATGCAGGTGCCGACGCGGTGATGACGGCCCATATTCTGGTTGACTCAATAGATTCCGAGAAACCTGCTACAACCTCAAAGAAGTTAATCACGGATTTACTCAGGGATAAGCAGGGCTTTGAAGGCGTCGTAGTAACGGATGCCCTGAACATGGGAGCGATCGAGGAGAACTTTGGTAAGGCCGAGGCGGCGGTAAATGCTATTAATGCCGGTGTCGACGTAGTTATGTCTGCCGGAAATTACTGGGATGCTCTGGAAATACGAGACGGGCTTCTGAAAGCCGTTGATAGCGGAGAAATTTCCGTTTCTTCCGTGAACAAGTCAGTAAAAAGAGTCCTTGAACTAAAAGAGGAATACGGTTTGCTGAATGATTACAGCTTAAAAGACCCCGCGGAAGCCGTTAAGATGGCCGGAAACCAGGAAAATCGAAGGGTGGCCGATGAACTAGCTCTCGAGGCGGTCACTTTAGTTCGAGATGAAAAGGATCTGATACCGGTAACTGAAGAGGATACGGAGATTCTGCTCGTTGGGGTAAAGGATTCTGTCCACCTTTTTGAGGACGAGCTCAAAGAACGCTTACCGGGCCTGGAAATTTCAGTTTACAGAACTCCGAGTTCTAATGATTACAACGATTGGTCACCGTCATCTGAGGGGATCGAGGAAGCGGCCGAACTTGCTTCAAATTCAGATAAGGTCATATTATTGACTTATTCCAGCGACCAGTTACCCGAGGCGCAAATAAAAATGACCCAAGAACTAATGGGCGCTAATGACGATACTATCGTTATTGCAGAAGGCCTTCCCTATGATTACAGGAATTTTCCGGAGGCACCTGCATATATGGCTACTTATTCTTATAACCGATGGAATTCCCCTCGGGCAGGCAACGAATTGATGACAGAAGCTGCAGCTAAAGTCCTTTCAGGCGAAGCCGCTGCAGGAGGCGAACTCCCGGTTTCATTAGAGAATAAAAACGACAAAAGCAAAAGATAGAATTTCACAATAAGGGGTGATAAATTTAGAAATTTACGGGGCGAGGTTAGCGCGAGGTCTGGATCTTAACGTAAACGGGAGGTAAAAATGAAGAAGTTAACTTCTCTTATACTTGTTGTATCACTACTATTAATTGGATTATCCGGAATTGCAGTAGCAGAAACCAACCTGGATGTTTGGACGTTCTGGTCGAAGGATTGGATCGAACCGGCTATAGAGGATTTTGAGTCCGAAAACCCGGACGTAAACGTTTCGTACCAGCAGCTAACCTGGGACCACGGTCTCGACAAAATAACTGCTGCTGTGTCAGCCGGTAATGCACCCGACGTAGTGGAACTGGGATCAACGTGGATGGGCCAATTCGTGGAAAGTCAGGCACTTACGGAACTCGACATTAGCGACGTAAGGGACGAATATACGGGCTGGCGGGGCGCTACAGTCAGGGGCGGAGTATATGGAATCCCCTGGTTTGGTTCCACAAATGTAGTTTATTATAACGTGGAATTGATGGAAGAAGCCGGACTAAACCCGGAAGAACCACCAGAAACATGGTCAGAGTTAAAAGATGCCTCCGAAGCGATAAACGAACTTGGTCCGGGTACGAGTGGGTTTTCCCTAAAAATCGGCGGGAAATTCACTACCTGGCAAAAATTCCTGCCTCTGGCCTGGTCGAATGGTGGAGAGGTACTATCCGAGGACTGGAAGTCGGCCAAGCTCGATAGTGAAGCCTTCCAGGAAGCACTCGAATTTTATAACTCTCTGAAGAGTTCTGCACTGGTAGCGACACAGGAAGAAGCCCGCCAGGCGTTCTACCTGGGTAGGCTCGGCATGATCTACGACGGACCAGGTCTGAATATAGATAAGGAAGCGCCGGATATGGAGTACGTCACTTCCGTATTACCAAAACCAGAAGGTATGGAGTCCGTCGGCTTTTCGGGAGCTGACTTCCTTACAGTGCCCGAACAGTCAGAACATCCGGAACTAGCTACCAAACTTGCTCTGGAGATATCTCAGGGTAATTTGATTTCCAGCCGCGTAAATACCTTATTGCCGTTTTACCAGAAAGATCTGGATGCACTTCTCGAAGATCATCCTGAACTTAAGTCCTTTGCCTCAGTTATGGAGAACGCCACATCGCCACCACCCCATCCAAAATGGGTGTCAATACAGGAAGAAATAACGAAAGCCGTTGAATCTACTCTGCTCGGCAGGGGAACAGCGGAGTCAAACTTAAGGGAAGCACAGAATGCGGTATCAGAGATGCTTGAAGAGTACAATTCTGAATAGGTAAATACTTAACTCGAGGGGGGAGTGCACTCCCCCCTCTCTTTAAAAAGTGTGAAAAAACTATGACAGGTAGAAGTAGATGGTCCACGTTTATTTTATTATCGCCCTGGATCGTAACTTTTATTGCATTTAGCCTATATCCCGTTGGTTATTCCCTTTACTTGAGTTTTACGAAGTACGATCCACTGGCGGGTATATCTCCACAATTTATCGGATTGTCCAACTACGTAGAGATCATGAACGATCCGACCTTCTGGCAGGCCGTAAAGAATACGGTCATCTTCGTCGTCGGGACGATTCCGGTAACCACTGCCATTGCAATAATCCTGGCTGTTTTTCTCAATCAAAAAATTAAATTCCGGAGCTTTTTTCGCGCCAGCTATTTCGTCCCGGTGATGACTTCAGTGGTAGTCATATCGACCATATTTACCTATATTTACAGCCCTTACGGTTTATTAAACAGCCTGCTCAACCTATTCGGGATACCCGGGAAAAACTGGTTATTAAGTACGAATTTTGCACTTCCGGCTATTATGGTCATGATGATCTGGGCGAGTTTTGGCTACTATACGGTACTTTTCCTGGCAGGCCTCCAGAATATTCCCGAAGAAATATACGAGTCTGCGGCGATAGACGGGGCGAATACGGTTCAGACGTTTTTCCGGATTACACTGCCTCTGCTTCGACCGATGCTCATTTTTGCCCTGGTTATCAATACCATTCGGTCTTTTCAGGTATTTTCCCAGATTTTCGTAATGACTCAGGGAGGACCGCTCGGCTCCACCCGGACCATAGTGTATTACCTCTATAACATGGGGTTCCAGAAGTTTAGAATGGGTTACGCGTCGGGAATAGCCTATCTTCTATTCATATTGATCCTGATATTTTCCGTTATTCAGATGAAGTCTCTTTCCTACGAGGAGCAGTTTTATGATTAAAAAGCCCCTGCGAATCCTTTCTCTTACTCTGATCCTGGTCTTTATCACCAGTGCTGTCCCAGCTTACCGGGTTGCCGGAAGCGATTCGGTAAAGTCACAAAGGCAGAGCGATACGGCAGAAAAAGTACTTATAGAGCAATTTATGGCGGAGCATGACCTCGACCACGCATTCGTTGGCGTTGCTGTTCAGGACCTTAAAAGCGGAAAATACTTGCTTAGCTATAACGCGGACAGGTACTTTACCCCCGCATCAAACCAAAAACTATTTACTACCTGGGCTGCATTAAAAGAACTGGGGCCAGATTTTAACTACGAAACGGAGTGTTACGTAGAGGCGGGAAGCGATCTCGATAGTGACGATATCGGCTCCGACCTGCTGGTTAAAGGCCACGGTTCACCGAGTTTTCGTCCTTCAGAACTGGCTGATAGGTTATCATCGAAATTCAACGGTAACGAAAAAAGATTTAAGGGTAATCTGATAATAGATGTTAGTGAATTCGACGATACTTACTTCGGCCCGGGCTGGATGTGGGACGATGAGAACAATTATATAGGAGCGCTTTCGGTTCCTCTGCTGAGCCGGACCCTCACATCACCCGAAAACAAAGCGGAATACGTCGAGGGAATCGGTAGAATGATCCTCTCTTCTCTTTCTTCGAGCGGAATCGCCGTGGAGGGTAGCGTCAAACCCGGTAAGGTCGACGATGGCTGGGAAAAAGTTCTGAGCGTAAAAACCCGTCCTTTATCCGCTCTACTCGAAGAGATGAACAGGTTTAGCGATAACTTTACTGCGGACATGGTCTTTAAGAGTCTCGCGACCTCCGAAGGGCCTGCCTCGTTCGAGCTGGCAGCCGAACTGGCACGAAATTCCCTGGAAGAGGCCGAGGTAAATGGACGTTTACGAATCGTTGACGGTTCGGGGCTTTCCCGTTATAACATGACCAAACCAGCCCAGATGGTTCAGCTACTTTCCTATGGTTTTGCCCATCCCCGTTTGGAAGGGTCCAGAACTTACACATTCGAGGAACTCAAAGAACTCTTCGAGAACGATAAAAACGTCTTTACGTCGACTCTAGCCGAATGGGGCACTGGAACGATGAGCTCTCGAAAGGGAGACCTGGACGTCAGGGCGAAAACTGGCACCTTACGTGATACTTCCACTCTATCAGGCTACCTTACTACGGAGAAGGGTTCTCTGCTTGCTTTTTCCATCATGGTCAATAGGGCTATGGACGTAGGAAACGGTCGTAGCTTTCAAACTGAGTTACTCAAATTTCTGAGGGATAGACGTTGAAAACTAACGAAAAGGGGTCCTGGCTACAAAAATTTAGAAGAGGCCTCCTTTACCTTTTCCTGATTGTAGTGGCTGTAATAGCTATTTTTCCCTTTGTACTAATGGTCCTAACTGCGTTGAAACAAGGTGGAGCAGCCCTTACCCAGTTATCTAATCTGATCCCCGAAAAACCGACCCTTCAGAATTTTGTGGACGTCTGGATTACGGATTCCTTCGGTATTTACTTCCGTAACACTGCTATAGTAACGGGCGCTGTAATACTGGGTAACATAGTTCTGGATTCAATGGTTGCTTATGCCCTATCGAGGCATAACTTTTTCGGGAAGCGGGCCGTGTTTCTCGTCATAATTGCCCGGATGATGATACCGATCCAGGTACTGATTATCCCCCTATACGAACTTATGCACTGGATGCAGCTTTACGATACCTTGATAGCCCTGATCCTTCCCACCCTGGTCCAGGGGTTTGGCATATTCCTGTTGAAACAGTATTTCGATGGCATCCCCCGGTCTCTTGACGAAGCTGCAATTATGGACGGAGCAAACGACTTTCAAATCCTCTGGCGGGTCATAATGCCGCTTGCAAAACCTGCTATTGCCGTTCTGGTAATTAATACTGCCCTGACGAGCTGGAACGCCTTCCTCCTGCCGCTAATTCTCACCTCCTCCGAAGGTACTCGCACGCTTAGCCTGGGTCTTGCCCTCTACAGCAGCAGGTTCGGGGTTGATTTCATTCACCAGATGGCCGCTTCAAGTATCTCCGCCCTCCCTATATTGGCGATTTTCCTCGTCTTCCAGCGCCAGATTATATCCGGTTTGACCAAGGGCGCGATAAAAAGCTAATATTTCTCAAAAAGCGTGCCGGTCTAAAACAATTATGAAAATTAAAATTCAACAACCTTCGGTCTGAATGGCGAAAGTTCTTTAACACTAGCTTACTGGATACTATTCTTATCATGGTGAGAGAAAATGGTAGATAAAGACATAATAGAAACGTTTTCCAGTGCTAAAGGGAATATAGCAATTGTCTCACTCGGGAACCCGGACCCGG
>CAZWZR010000112.1:0-5843 GCA_964638365.1 uncultured Thermotogae bacterium
TAAAAGGAGGGGTGGGCGAGCGGCCAAAACCGCCGGTCTGGAGTACCGGTGAACCGAGAGGTTCCGTGGGTTCAAATCCCACCCCCTCCGCCAAACCCATGCTAGGCGGGGGTTAGCGGTCCCTTTAGTCCCCAATCCGCTATAGGGGAGCCAATATGCCTGCTGAGGAATTGGACACTTGGGACTGTACCTGGGTAAGTAGCGTTGACGGTTGAGTCCTCTGCGGCACAAGTTTACCAATCCCGTCAGGCCCGGAAGGGAGCAGCGGTAAGTAGACCTCTGTGGGTGTCAGAGGGTTGCTTGGCCCGAGTTAACTGCCCAGGTAACGCCAGGTGAACGGTTTCGATGCAGGCTGCATGGGACCAAATACCACGAATAGAAAGATTTGATTCTTACCTAAGAACTCCATAAAGCCAATCAGGTACCTGCAATCGGTGATAATATGCGAACTTTCTTCAGCCTGGAACTACCGGAAAACGTAAAAAGCCAGATCAAATCGGCCGGGAAATCCATCGAAGGACCGGCGTACGTAAAGTGGGTCTCCGAGGATAACCTTCACATTACGCTGAAGTTCCTCGGGGAAGTAGATCGGGGAAGAATTCCCGAGATTAAAGAACGGGCGGAGGGAACGGCGAGCAGGTCCGAGCCTTTCGAGTTTAATATAGATAAGCTTGGTGGGTTCCCGAACCTCAACTTTCCCAAGGTAATCTGGCTCGGTTCCAGCTCTCCACCGGACGAAATCCTTAGGCTGCACGATGATCTGGAGGAAAGCCTGTTCGGTCTCGGATTCGAAAAGGAGGATAGGGACTACGTCCCACATATTACCCTGGGCCGGACAAAAGAGGACGACGAATCGAAGATTGAACAGCTGGGTAGGAATATCGAACAACTAAACTTCGACTCCACCTGGAAGGTCCCAGTTGAACACCTCACGTTGATGGAAAGCGAACTGAAATCGGACGGGCCCGTCTACACACCTCTTTTCAGGGTCGACCTGGGTAGTTAATTTGGGCTTCAGCTATCTAGACCACGGCGCGGACATGGGTATCGAAGCGAAATCCGATACGCTGGAGGGTCTATTCGGGGAATCGGCACGAGGACTATTTAGCCTGATGGTGAACCTGAACGATGTCAGGCTGGAGAAGAAGACGAAAGTAAAATCGGAAGGCTCGACTCACGAGGAACTTCTATACGAGTGGCTGAGCGAGCTCGTCTCCTTGAGCAACCTGAAGAGCGAGGTATACTCGGACTTTCAGGACCTGGTTATCGAAAAGTTCGATTCGAAGTTCGTAGTTCAGGGCCAGGCCATGGGTGAGAAAGTGGACCCGGAAGCTCACGAGCTGGGTACGGAGGTCAAAGCCGTCACCTACCAGGGTCTGGAGGTAACTTCGGCAGACGATAAATGGAGGTGCAGGTTCGTCGTAGACGTCTAAACGGACGAACCAATCATGATGAATGAAGATGAAAAATACAGGTTGGAGAAGATCGACGACTATACCTGGGAAATTCCCAGAAGCGGCGACATGAACGTCCCCGGTAGACTTTTCGTCGACGAAGGGACGGCCAAAGGGTTGCTCGAAGAAGCCCGCGGAGGAGCTGACTGGAATGCCCTCGATCAGGTAATAAACGTGGCCTCCCTGCCGGGAGTAGTTAACGCTTCCATCGGTCTGGCAGATATCCATCCCGGCTACGGATTTCCGATCGGAGGAGTCGCTGCTTTTGACGTTAACCGGGGGGTTGCAGTTGCAGGCGGGGTTGGCTTTGACATCAACTGCGGCGTTCGCCTGATGGAGACACCGCTATCAGCCAAAGCAGTAGAAGAGTCAAAGGAAGAAATCGCGGATAGCCTATTTGAAACTGTACCAGCCGGCCTGGGATCGGAGGGCGAGATCGACCTCTCCGTGGACGAGATCAACCGAGTCTTAAAAGAAGGTGCACGGTTCTCGGTCGACCGGGGATACGGCCTGGAGTCCGACCTGGAATTCATTGAAGAAAACGGGCGGATCGGCGGCGCGGACCCGGATGCAGTTAGCAGAAGGGCGAAACAGAGGCAATTCAAGCAGATCGGGACGCTTGGCTCGGGTAACCATTATTTGGAGGTCCAGAAAGTCTCTCAAATTTACGACGACAGGGCCGCAAGTTCCTATGGTCTGAACGAGGGCCAGGTGGTCGTCTCGATTCATACGGGATCAAGAGCACTTGGCCATCAAATCGGGCAGGATTACATGGAAAAACTGGAGGACGCCAGCGAGAAATACGATTTACCGATAAAGGACAAGGAACTGGTCTCTGCCCCGATAGACAGCCCGGAGGGAAGGGAATACGTCAGCGCTGTTCGTTGTGGTATCAACTGCGCTTTTGCCAACAGACAGGCAATTTCAGGTCTAACTCGACGTGCTCTAAACGACTCAACCGGTCTGGAGCCGGGGTCCGTAAGGACTATCTACGAGGTCGGTCATAACACGGCGAAATTCGAGAATCACCGGATAAGCGGCGAGGAAAAAGAACTTCTCGTTCATAGGAAGGGCTCAACCAGAGCATTCGGACCCGGCCGGGAGGAACTTCCGGGAGCTTATCGCGACGTCGGTGGCCCCTTACTGGTAGGAGGAACAATGGGTACTTCTTCGTACGTACTACGTGGCTCCCAGGAAGCCATGGACAGGACCTTCGGCAGCGGAGTCCACGGCGCGGGGCGGTCCATGTCTCGGAAGAAGGCCAAGTCCAAGTTCTGGGGCGAAGACGTAGAAAAGCGACTGAGACAGGAAGGAATAATAGTCAAGACTCACTCATACCCAGGCCTGGCCGAGGAAGCTCCTGGGGCCTACAAGGATATCGAAAAGGTCGTGACCGCTGCCCACCGGAGTGGACTAACGCCGAAGGTCGCCAAACTTGAACCTTTGATCGTGGTCAAGGGCTAGAATTACCTTCAGGCAGAACTAACGTTTATCTCAGCCCCGCTATCGCGAGCCTCTTCGATTTCATCGGCCTGCGAAGAACTCCGATCGAGCTTTATCCGGCCCTGTTTGGAGACGGCCCCGGAAAATACCTTTTTCCCCTCGACCCATATATCGACTTCTTCCTCCCGCAGCGAGGGATCGAAGTTCATTATCAGGTATTCATCCGTCTTCTTTATATTGAGCTCTCCATCGTCGGTTCCGCCGGAGGAGTCCCTTTCTTGAAAACTCCTCACGTCGATACTGAGTCCAAGCTCTCCCTCAAGGGCATCGATTTTCTCTCCCCCTCGTCCCAGTACTGCCGGCACGTGGTTGTCGGCAACAAAAATTGCTATTCTGTTGTCTGACTTTATTTCCAGGTCGAAGTCGAAGTTGAACTCCTTACCGAGGTAGTAATCCAGCTCGCGCCTCGCTAGGTTCCAGATCGGTTTGGCCTCGGAACCCTCCACGCTCATTACTACCACCTGCTCGCCGAACGTATACATTTCGTAAGCCAGAGTGCCGCTGTCGAAATCCCTGACTTCTATTACCGGACGGGCCAGGTCCCCCTGCTCCATCCCGGACGGCGTCTTGACCGTGAGTTCGACGTCAAAGACTTTCTTTACATCCCCGCCGTCAACGTGGACTACGGTATCGACGATCTGTGGAATCATGCCCAGCTCCACCCGACCGATCAACCTCTGGATGGAATCAATCGCCTTCGTTGCATGAACGACCCCGACGAGACCGACGCCCGACATGCGTAGGTCGGCAAACACCTCGAAGTCCGAGGTCTGCCGCATTTCGTCGAAAATAGTATAATCAGGTCTTGTAAGGAGCAACACTTCTGCGGTATTGGCCATATCCCCGTCCAGGTCCCTGTACTGACTGATCTCGGAAGAGACATCCAGGTCCCGCGGTTTCTCCATGGTCTTAACTATCCAGCCGGATTCTCTGAGGTACTCCGAGAGTGCCTGTACAAGAGTGGATTTGCCCATTCCCGGCGCACCGGAAACAACCACGCCACGGTGAGATTCGCTTAACCGTTCCTTCAACAGACCCGAGTAAGAGTAATCGTCGACTTCGGTTTTTGTAACGGGCCTCGTAGCCGTAATCTCTACTGAGTCGGAGAACGGGGGCTTGGCTATTGCAATCCTGATATCACCGAGCTGAACAACCGACGCCCCGCCCGAATCCATTTCAATGAACCCGGAAGAATGGGTATCGGCTACTTCCACGATCTCCTCGGCAATTCCCTCCAGTTTTTCCGGATTTATCTCTTCGGAACCGATAGGCTGGAGTTCCATCCTTCCCGGTTCACCCCGTTTGGCTTTCGGTACAGTATCCGCTCTAAGGTGAACGGACATGGTATCATCGTCGAAGTACTCGAGTAGTTCGAGACCGCTGAAACTCAGCTCCTCCGCTTCCTCTTCCAGTTCGTCGAGAACGACTGGAATCCCCTTGCTCTTGGCTACCGTTGCCTGAATCCTGTCGCTTGTTATCAGACTCGCTCCTTCCCTTTCCGCCAGAGCCCTTATCATCGCCTCGATTTCGCCGGATTCCGCCAGGTCAACTTCGGTCTTTCCTGGCCTATCCCCTTTAAATTCGAGTTCCAGCTCCTTTTCCTCACAGACCTTTCGAAGTCTCTCGAGTTCATTGAGTCCCTTGTAACCCGTCTCTTTGCCCTTGGAAGCCTTTGCTTCTAGCTCGGCTACTACTGCCTCGGGGACAACTAACCTCGCCCCGTCTATTTCCTCTTCTTCCAGCAGATCGGTTACTCTACCATCAACAATTACGCTCGTATCCGGCACGTACTTCTGCATTTCTTCTGTCATCTCCTACCTCTCGTTTTATAGCTGTTTTTAGAACCCTGACTCGTCCCTACAGGTATGAACCCGGAAAACCTGACGGGGTATTTCTTTACACTCACTTAAATGAATCCAGTATTAACTCGGCAAGCCTCTCGTGATCGTGTTTGACCGTCCTCTTTCCCTCCAGCTCAACTGTACTTACCAGGTCGTCCAGCAGAGGTTCGACTCCATACCTATTATCATCGACCAGGTCCGGTTCCACAAGCTCAGCCCCTTCGCTAGCGTAGCGGTCCAGAACGTCTTCTTCGGCCTTACCCACGTTTACGACCGCATAATCCAGACTATCCGGATCGAGGTATTTACTGAGGACTTCCATGTGATCCTGGACGGTCATACCATCGGTCTCACCGGGCTCGGTCATTATATTTGAAACGTAGTACTTCGTCGCCCCGGAAGCTTCAATCGCTTCGGCCACCTTTTCAACCAGCAAATTGGGAACTAACGACGTAAAGAGGCTACCCGGCCCGAGCACGATCAGGTCGGCCTCCTCTATTTCCGCGAGAGCAGGCGGGTAAGGTTCGGCTTTCTCCTTCAGCTCGATACCCTGGATCAGTTTGGGAGTTTCGGAGAGACTGCTTTCACCCGTTAAGACCTGTCCACCTTCAAGCTCCGCAACCAGGTTGGTATTCTTCAGAGTCGACGGAATAACCCTGCCGCGGATATTCAACAACCTGCTGGTCTCCTCGATCGCCAGGTCGAAGCCACCCTCGATCTGCTCCAGCCCGGCTATGATCAGGTTTCCAAGGGAATGACCCTCTAGCTCCCCTCCGCTCTCAAATCTATGTTGAAATATCTCGCTCATCCGGGATTCATCGTCCGCCAGGGCAATCAGACAATTACGGATATCTCCCGGCGGCAACATATCCATCTCTCGCCTGAGCCTACCCGAACTCCCGCCGTCGTCCATTACGGTGACGACCGCAGTAAGGTTTGAGGTATATTCCTTGAAACCCCGCAACAACACCGATAAACCCGTACCTCCGCCTATGGCAACGACTTTGGTACCTTTTGACAGAAACCGTTTTTGCCATATTACGTC
>CAZWZR010000113.1:0-3744 GCA_964638365.1 uncultured Thermotogae bacterium
GAAGAGTAAAGGTAAATCCCTCTTATCTTGATAGAAAGAAATAAAAAAAGGGCCCTGATCTCGGGGCCCTTTTTTTATTTATCAAATCGTCTCAATTCTTTTTTATCATACAAGTATCTAATGACTCTGGTGTAATCTTCAATCTAACGAAACCCCAGCAAAAAAACATTTATAATATACGATAGCCGAGGTTTTCAGCCTCGGTGTCGACAAAGGTCAAGACCTTGACATATTAATCGGTAAAATTCGGGTTGCTGGGGTGAGGCCTGAAACAACCCGGTAAATCCTCGCAATTCCACCTACCATCACAGCGGGGCTGGAAAGCCCCGCCTAGCAAATAGTTGTGCTGGGGAAGAAATTGAGATTGTATTATTTTACTCGCTACTGCCCCCACCCAGCTTGGATATGATCTTTTCCCTCCCGAAAAGGCCCTGCGGCCTGATCAGAAGTATTACGTCCAGCAGAATTCCCATCAGCAGCATCCGGACGAACCCTGCTTTGTTCGTTATCCCGGAGGGTAAAAAGTCGATCAGGAATTCGCTTCCTATCCAGACACCCCAGACCACGAAGGCCCCAAGTATTACGCCCTTATTGCTTCCGGTACCTCCAAGCAGGATCATCAGCCAGACAATGAAAGTAGCCATTAGAGGGGTGAAAGAACTGGGGCTGATGAAACCCACGTAGTGAGCGTAAAGGGCACCCGCGACTCCCATAATCATGGAGCCGAATACGAAGGACTGCATCTTTACGTTCCAGCTATCCTTTCCGGACATCTCGGCCATCTTCTCGTCCTCCCTGACGGCGTTGAGCATTCTGCCCCAGGGAGAGCGAACTCCGATTTCCGTCATTCGGTAGAATATAAACAGGAGAGCTGCTGCGATTCCCAGGTATATCCACTCGGAAAGATCGGCTCCCATAAGGTTTCTCAGGGGTTGAGGAATACCTCTGATCCCCCAGACGCCGTTCGTAAGCCACTTTTCGTTCTTTACGATTAGGCGAATGGTTTCCGAGATTGCCAACATGGAAATAGCGAAAAAACCGCCTCGCAACCGCAGAGCGGGAAAGGCAAGGACGTAAGCCAGTAGTCCCGATAAAAGTGCGGCACCAATCAACCCCACGATAAAGGGCAAACCAAACCCTCCGACGTAATCGGGAGACGAGGAAGTAGTCAACAGGGCCGACGTGTATGCACCTACGAAGTAAAAAGTACCGATACCGAAGTTCATCAATCCCGTAAAGCCCCACTGAAGGTTAAGTGCCAGAGCGGCAATCCCATACGTACTGGCCATAATCAGATAAGAGATAAAGTAGCTTAACATCTTTTCACTCTCCCGTTCCGAATATTCCCTGTGGTCTGAATAGCAATACGACTACCATCAGTACAAAAGCAATTGCCGGTTTGTAAGCGGTCATCAGTACATCTATATTCATGGCGTCAAACATGTTCTGAAGCACCCCGGTAAGCATCTCCTGGGCAACTCCGATTATCATTGCTCCGACCATTGCACCCCAGAGATCCCCGACTCCGGCTACCACGACGGCCACAAATATCGGTATCAGGATATTCCAGCCCATAATCGGCCGCAGCTGGACTTCGATTCCGTAAAGTACACCGGCTGCCGCGGTGAGAGAGACTGCGATTATCCAGGTCCAGTTGACTACTTTTTCCGTATCTATTCCGGTAACCCGGGCCAAAGTCTCGTTATCCGAGGCCGCTCTCATTGCCTTGCCTATCTTCGTCTGCTTGAGGAATAGGTATACCACTACGACGAGAAAGAGGGCCGTTCCCACTATAAAGAACTCGTCCGGCTTAATGGTAATACCCAGCGGATATTGATTGGCCATCTGGAGTCCGCCGTAGTACTGTGCCTGAGGTCCCCAGACGAGTCTAATTATCGATCTTAAAATAAAGGCTACTCCCAGGGAGGACAGCGCGAGGAAAAGCTCGCTGGAGCCCCTTTCCCGGAGCGGTTTGAATAGTACCTTGTCGAAAAACAGGGCGAAAGCAGCCATTACGCCCATGGCGAAAATGATAGCCAGAATCATTGCCGGGCCGAACGACAGACCGGGAAAGTTCCCCCAGCTGGGTATAATACCCACGAAGAAAAGGGCCAGGTAAGCCCCGAAGCTGAGCATGTCACCGTGGGCGAAGTTGAAAAAGTTTAGGATATCGGCAATTAAAGTAACTCCTATAGCTCCGAGCGTGAATATGCTACCGAGAATTAGTCCGTTGACAAACAGGTTAGCCATCTGTACTCACCTCGTTAACCCCCAAAGTAAAGGTCCTGTACTCTGTCGGTATCCATTAACTCATCCGTTTTGCCGGAAAGAACCATTTCGCCGGCGGAGAGCAGATAGGCCCTGCTTGCAAGCCTCAAAGCGTCTATGGTCTGAGCCACCAGCAACACCGTTACTCCCCGGTCATTTATTTCTTCGACTTTATCCAGCATCATCTTAACCAGCGAGGGCTGTAGCCCAGCCGTTGGTTCGTCCAGAAGTAGGAGTTTGGGGCGAATCAATAGGCCCCGTCCTACTGCGACCATCTGCTGCTGGCCGCCGGACATGGTTCCGGCTTTTTGGCCCATTCTCTCCCTCAACTGGGGAAAAATGGAACATATTTCGTCGATTCGGTCCTCGAAGTCCCCCTCCAGGGTAAAAGCACCCATCTCCAGGTTCTCTCTCACGGTTAGGGAGGGAAATATA
The DNA here is from genome assembly GCA_964638365.1 of uncultured Thermotogae bacterium. Taxonomy (GTDB): domain Bacteria; phylum Bipolaricaulota; class Bipolaricaulia; order M55B111; family M55B111; genus JAGXLP01. The sequence goes on from CAZWZR010000113.1 coordinate 2,704, forward strand.
TTATCGTCCTGGGGAACGTAACTCATACCCATTCTTATGGTATTTTCGGGAACCGTGCCGGTGATATCCTTCCCATTTAGTTCCAGACTCCCACCGTCCGGGTGAATGACCCCCGAAATCGAGCGCAGCAGAGTCGTTTTCCCCGCACCGTTCGGGCCAATCGTAGCTACAAGTTCCCCCTCGTCGATCTCAAGCGATATTCCGTGTAATACGTCGACTTCCCCGTAGCCGGCGGAAAGATCATTTACACTCAGTAAAGACAAAACCATTCACCTCCTCGTTGATTTAGCTTCCCAGGTACGCTTCTATTACCTGTTCGTCGTTTCGCACTTCTTCCGGTTTCCCTTCCGTCAATTTCTTACCGTCCACGAGAACGATAATCGGGTCACAGAGATCCATGATTATATTCATGTCGTGTTCTACCACCAGAAAAGTAATCCCCCTTTCCTCACTGATTTCCCTGACGTGATCATTGACTTTGTTCTGTAGAGAGGGCGGAACTCCCGATCCCGGTTCGTCCAGCAGGACCATTTCCGGTTCTGCCATCATCATTCTCCCTAGATCCAGGAGTTTTTTCTCCCCTCCGGGCAGGTTCTTGGCAAGATCGAACTTCCTGTCTTCCATTTCAAGAAATTCCAGAACCTCCAGAGCGGTTTCCCTGTGACCGTTCTCTTCTCTGCTGACCAGGCTTCTGTTGAACCAGGCATTCCATAGGCTCTCCCCGGTTTGTTGACGCGGAATAAGCATCAGGTTTTCCAGGACGGTCATTTCCTGGATTTCCCTGGTTATCTGGAACGTCCGGAAGAGGTTCCTGTCGAAAATCTCGTGGGGGGTAAGATCCGTGATGTCCTCTTCTTTGAAGTAGACACTGCCTGAATCGGGTTGATGAAACCCCGTCATCAGGTTGAACAGGGTCGTTTTCCCTGCACCGTTTGGACCAATCAGGCCCGTAATTGTCCCTTTTTCCACGGAAAGAGAGCAATTTTGAACTGCCTGAATACCCCCGAAACTCTTGCTCAGGTTCTCAATCCGTAACACCGT
>CAZWZR010000113.1:3844-5817 GCA_964638365.1 uncultured Thermotogae bacterium
ACCCCTCCCTCCTCGAGCTTCATGACTGCGTCCACCGTAACTCCGGCCGGCGTCGTTACCATGTCCTTGAGCTTCGCGGGGTGTTCGTCGGTCTCAAGGACCATCTTTGCCGCACCAAGGAGCGACTGGGCTGCCAGCTTGGTTGCTCTTTCCCTCGGTAGTCCTACTCTTACACCTGCTTCTATCAGGGACTCTATTACCAGATAACCGTAAGCAGGTCCCGAGCCCGAGTAGCCCGTTATTGCATCCATCAGATCCTCGTCCTGGACGACTTCCACGAGGCCAACCGGTTCGAATATCCGTTTTGCCAGGTCGAGGTCGTTCTCTCCGGCGTGTGACCCCGCAACCAGAGTCGTTGCCCCCTCATTTACGGTGATAGCCGTATTGGGCATGGAACGTACTACCCCTATATCCCGGTCGAGCTTGGCCTCGATAAACTCGGTGGTTATCCCGGCAGCAACAGAGATTACTAGCTGGTTCGAATCGAAGACAAAACTCACTTCGTCCAGAACTCCCTCTATCATCCGAGGTTCCACTGCTAGAACAACTACGTCGCTTTTATTAACTACGGCTTTATTATCAGTGGTAGCTTCAATCCCGTATTTTTCCCCGACCTCTTTTGCGCTTCCCTCGTGAGAGGTGCTGCCGATTAAGTTCTGGGGTGAGGTTATTTCGTTTTTGAGCAGGGCTTCTACCAGGGTGCCGCCTATGGTCCCAACGCCGATTATTCCGATTTTTTTACCCTCTAAACCATTATTTTTAGTTTCCACAGAAAAATCACCATAAAGGTAAAATATGTCCAGATTAAAGAAACTGAGAGTTATCATAACTAATTCTTTAGGCTCTTACAAGGGGTGTATTGGCGCAGGAGGAAGGTCAACTAAGACTGAAAGAGATCTCTGCCTGGTTGGATTAAGTCGCCCGGGCCAGGAAGGTCCTCTGAGCCTCCTTCCATGTCCAGCAGCGAGGAAAACTTTTTGGCATCCCTGGCGGATTTGCCCTGATAATGGTTGTTGAACAGGATCACGATGTTTTCGGTGTAATCGTCCAGTTCGGAGGTCTTGTCTACCCACTCCTCCAGTTCTTCTTCGTCGTAAGAATAGTCGTACCTCATATGTGGTTCGGGAGGGTTCCACCAGTGATCCTCGACCCGGCCGTGGAAACGAATGTAGCCCAGATCCGACGTCGCCTTAACCACGGGGGGTACTAACCTGGGAAGGCGGGGCATATCGACACAGACGTAGCCGAGGTCGTTTCTTTCGAGAAAGTCAAAGGTCTCCTCTTTTATCCAGTACTCGTTGCGGAATTCAACGTTGATCGGCAGTTCCGACAATTGATCCCGCAAAAACTCCAGGTGCCTGTAGTTTTCCTTATTTGGCTTGAACGAGTAGGGAAACTGGGCGAGAGTAGTGACGAGCTGGCGGCTTTCAACCAGTGGATTTATACCCTCGCGGAACTTTTTCACTGCAGAAGGGGCTTTCTCTCTTTCGTGCGTTAGTTCCTTTGAGAGCTTCACTACGAACTTGAAGTCTTCCGGTACCTTGTCCAGTATATTTTTGAACATGCCGGGTTCGGGGAGGTGGTAGTAAGTTGAGTTGATCTCCGTCAGGTTGAAATAGTTCTTGTAGTGTTTGAGGAAGTTTTTCTTACTGAGTTTTTCGGGGTAGACTACCCCCTTCCAGTCATCGTAAGAGTAGCCGCTTGTACCGATCCTGATCATGCTTACCTCCAGGGATTGTTCGTCCGTTTCTCCATAATTTTAAAGTAAAAAAAGTTCCTTTACATCCTGTCGGAGGTAGTGTAGAAATCACTGTGTAAAATTAAATCATAGATTTGGGGGCTGTTTAGGAAAATCCTAACGGAGGCCGAGCGGGCACGGTTCCACCCTTTCGGAAGGTCAGTTTTTGACCTCCGGGCACCCGAACCGAGAAATTTCCGACTCGCGTGCTCAAACTGATGTCTTCATGAAAGTG
>CAZWZR010000114.1:0-5767 GCA_964638365.1 uncultured Thermotogae bacterium
ACTTCGCTATCCGATAATACCATCCGGGCGGACTGATCCAGATATATCCCATTCCCGTGGCCCGATACCTGAACGTTTTTAACTATCACCTCAGCCGACTCGGTGACCCAGAAACCGGCATGTTGGTTCTCTCTGACCTTCGAATCTTCGATCGTAACCCCCGCCGTGCCAATCGACCTAATCCCGTTTTTCCCGTTCGATTCGAACGAGGAATTTTCTATCCAGACTGAGGACTTTCCGGCTGCCAGCAGTCCATCCGGGCAGATCCCTTTGGACCTGGCTTCACAAAGCTCGCCTTCCGCATCCTTCACTGTAATACCTTTGATGGTTACGGAAGACTTCGAAGGACCGACCCTTAACACGGGTTTGCCTTCTTCCTCTCCGCTAATACTGACTTCCCCTTGACTTTGGGCCTTTATCGTCAGGTCTTTGTCAGCCGATACGTTCTCCCTGTAGCCACCCGATTCTACGAGCAGCGTATCGCCGGGCTTCGCCTTCTCCACCGCCTTCTGAATCGAGCTGATCCCGGAATCCCCTTTCGTAACTTCGATAGTTTCCCCAGCTGCTGCAAAGAATAGAGAAAATATCAAAATTGAGGCCAGAACCAACTGGAAAGAAAAGCGCCGGCAATTGTTTGGTTTCATTGGTACCCCCTGTTTCTTATAGTGAATGTCAAATCCGGGCTAATAAGGAAAACGCCTTACTCCACCCCTCAATCAGAATTTTTCTTCTGAAATTCGAGCGATACGAACTGGGGAACGTAGAGTTCAGCGTACTTTTTCTTTTGAATATAATCCCCCAGTTTGTCGTTCAGGTCAGAGACAAACGGGTTCAGATTTACGTTATACGTCAAAACTATCTCGTTTTCGGCTTCCGCCAGTTCGGGATGGGACTTCGCGGCATAAGCTGAAAAAACCTGTTTGTCGTCGTCGGTTTTTTCGGTGCTCCAGGGAGAAGGTATCGAATAGACTGACCCCTGGTCCTGCCAGGGACCGGTAAGGTTTTCCGCAGTGTAAAGGTGTACATCGAAGCTAAACGGGGGAATCTGGAGGCTGTACCACCCAAAGAACGAGTTATACTGAATCGTGGTTTCCGAGGTTCCGGGGAGCCCCTTAATGGCAGCAGGAGCTGAGTCGACCTTCCATTTTCCGTCTGCAAAGTTAAGCCGTTCCTCCCAGTTTCCTTTCCTTGCATCATCCACGCCGATCTTCGTCAGAACTGCCTTGGAAGAAAGACCCTTACCTTTCTGGCCGAAAACGTAGAGCCAGTCTTCTTTTTTGACTAACGCACTCCCCCAGGTAATCCCATTTTCCTTTGACAGGAACTGGGATCCGTAGTTCCAGTTCTTCGGCGGATCCAGGGGGTTTTCCACGTTAAAAAAGCTAGTTCCGAGTACCTTGAAGGTTTTTGTATCTTTAGTTGTCACTTTACTCGCTGCAACAAGCAAAGAGGAATCAAGGCTCATACCCACAAGCGGCCAGTAAAATTCATCGTCCTTCTGTGACCTAAAAATCGCCTCGTATTTCCCCTCATCCTTTTGATAGTTCTTAACGATATCCGTGAAGTTGCCTGCCTCGTCCCTCTCAGTGACACCTATCGTATTGTGGATGAAAACCGAGTAATCTCGCCTTCCTCCTTCCTCTTTTCCAAGGATAGTGTCTCCGAATAACCAGACGTAGCGGTCAGGGGTAACTTGAACCGAAGTCGCGGCATCAGCTCCAAGCCAGCTAATCCCTTCCGCCTTCCCTGTAGGATTAATCAAAGATTGCAGGCTGGCGGGGGTCGTAGTCTCTTCCACTCGATATTCTCCTGCTGAAACCACCGATTGAAGAAGAACGAAAGCAACCAGCAAAACCGCAAAGAAAACGGCCCATTTGGAATGACTACTCAACTGGCCCATTTACCCCTTCGCCTCCCTAGTACTAATACGAGTTGGTCTGTCGGACTTCCAATTAAGATAGGCAAAGCTCTCTGTCCCTGAGAATAAAATTTATCCTCTCAGGGCTTCCCGCTTCACACCGTACTGGCTCGCAAAACATATGGAAAGCCATCTTTGAAGAACAGAATCCAGTTAAAACTAGGTTTCTATATTACGACTCTCCTGGGAAACGATCAAGCTAATATTTGCTGAACGGGCATGGAACGTCATTTCCGAAGGATTTATAGAACGTTAACATTGCAAAACAAGAATCTGCAAACACAGTTTTTTCTAAATAAAATACTTTAAAGCCCGAAAATTCTTACGGCCTTACCCACCATTACAGCATGCTCGGGAATTTCTGTCTGTTGTAGCAACGAGTTAGAAAAAGAATTGGGCAAATTAGGCACGGTTTACCTAGACTTGTTTTCGTACATCTTCTCGTCCGCTTCTTTTAACGATTTCTCAACGTCCCTGTCCTGTTCAGGGCTCCAGTGAGAGTAGCCAATGGCCAAACTCAGATCGAAATCAAGTAGGTCGGACTGTTCATTCCATTTCTTGAGTTTTTGGTTCACTCTTTCTACCGTGTTTTCTACCTCACCGTTCGTCTCCGGCAACATGACGAGAAACTCGTCCCCGCCGTACCTTACCACGGTGTCCGCTCCCCTGAAGTTATCCTTCAAGAGTTCCGCCACCTTACGGAGAACTTCATCCCCAGTCTGGTGAGAATATCGGTCGTTTACTTCCTTGAATTTATCTATATCCAGCATGAGAAAAGCCAGCGGCTCTTCATAACGTTGCGACTTTTGCACTTCTTTTTTGAGGGTCTCGTTGAAGTAGCGGCGGTTATAGAGACCAGTTAATGGATCACGAATAGCCTGTTCCGTCAGTTCCTCCTCCAGTCTGACTCGCTTCAATTCTTCCCGCAGGTGATTTGCCAGAACCTCAACCAATTCCACGTCCCGTTCGGAAAAGCTATCTTCTTCCCGAGAGATAACCTGCAAAACCCCCAAGTCCCCTATCGGGACGCTGATATACGACCGAAAGTTTTCCTTTGTAGATTCCGCTTCCGGGTAGTTCCTGACGTCGTCCCCCCAGATGGTTTCACCTTCTTCCGCTGTCTTTCCCGCGATCCCCTCTCCGATTTCAAATATTTTCGTTTCAACGGTATCGAGGTCAGACGAGTTGGCTCTTGGTATCAGATATCCCCCTTCAATCGTGGATATGGCGCAAAAATTGAAGTCAAGTATATTTTGAGCAACGTCCACCGCAACCTGGAGCATTTCTCTTTCCGAGTCCTGACGTTGCAGTTCATCCACAGCGGAGTGCAGGTTTTTTAGCTTCTTTCTTTCCTCGTCTAATGCCCGTTCGGTTCGTTTTCGTTCAGTTATATCCATCTGGGTTCCTGCCATCCGCACTGGATCACCCTGTTCGTCCCGTTCCACTAACCGACCCCGTTCAAGGACCCAGATCCATTCCCCTGATTTGTGTTGCATCCTGAATTCGGCTTCGTAGCAATCGGTTTTCCCCTCCAAATGTTTATTAAGTTTTGAACGAGCTTTCGGTAGATCGTCAGGGTGAATCATATCCTCCCACGTTTTCCGACTGGACTTTAACTCGTCCGGGTCGTAACCTTTCATCTCCGCCCAGCGTCTGTCAAATTTAAACTCTTCAGTCGGGACGTTCCAGTCCCAGGTCCCCAGATCCCCACCTTCGAGCGCAAGTTTTAATCTCCTCTTTTTTTTCTCGCTTCTCTTTTTCAGGCGGCGTCGAAAGTAAGCAGAGCCCAGCAGGTTGCCAAAGATCCGGAGCAAGTTTACTTCTTCTTCTCCCCAGTCTCTGTTTCTTCGGACGGAATCAAAGCCTGTAAAACCATAGAGTTTATCCCCACGGGATATCGGCACTAACAGCAGGGACTGAATATTTCCACTTATAAAGACTTCCTTTTCTTCTTGCCAGGATTCAGGAAGATCCGAAACGTCATTTATTAATACGTTCTCCCTGTCTTCGAGTTTTTCCATTAGAGCAGTGAACCGTGAGTTCGGGATCGACTGTAGATTGTGGATCTGCGGTTCTACCCCCTGTATGCACCACTCGTGAGAGTTGCTCATTTCTTCTTTTTCCCAGTCGAACTCAAAGACGTAGGTTCTATCTACTCCCAAGAATTTACCTATTTTCTCCAGCCCCTCGTTTATTATCCGGTCCTTCTCAGTTCCCCTTTCCAAAAATCTTCTGGAAAGCTCACGCAGCAGGCTCTCGAACTGAGCTCGCCGGGGCAGACTTTCCTTTGATTCCTTGTTCTTTTTTGAAATGTCTCGAATAAGATTCAAGGCTGCTTCGAAGTTCCCGTTTTCGCCAAACAGGGGAAAGGAGCATATGGAAAGGTATCTTCTTTCACCATCAGGCCATTCTAGCGCCACTTTGACGTCTTTGACCGGCTCACCAGTCTCCTGAGTGATTTTATGGGGGAGATCCTCTTCGTAGTATTCGTTGCCGTGAAAGTCAATCAAATCACAGCCCAGTTCACGGTGTCTAACACTTTTGACGTCTTCCCCATCCAGGCGAAACAACTTTTTGGCCTCGTCACTGGCGTAATATATTTTACCCTTTTCATCGACCTTTGTAATGGCAAGCGAACAGCTTTCGGAGAGTTTTTTCAGTGAGATCTGTTCTGGAACCTCATTATCTTTTGAATTCTCTTCTGGCATAGTTTGCCCTTTTGAGAGGTCTAATTTTCTAATTGGAGCTATCATACATTACTGTAAAGCTAAATCAAAAGATTGTAAACCTTAGTTGAACTATTCTCTCGTTTAAGACCATCTTCTAAAACAGAATACAAAAAACCCTTCCGTTGTATGAACTTCTTCATCTCACCCACTGCTGATGGTTAAAGATTATCTCCTCATCTGAGTGCTGGGCCTATTTTCGCTTTCAAATACCTTCTACAGAGTACCTCATTATTTCCAGTTAACCAATAGAAACCGCTCAATTCAGGTAACAATATTTTTAAAGACAAAAAGTCAGGTTTTGCCTAACCCGCAGAAGTAGTACTAAATTCAAAATACTTTTAAGCCTTATAGGGATCAGCCCTATTGCCACCGGTAGAACCCACCTTTCGATGCCCTTATAATCACCTGAATTTAACGGGTGATTTGATGAACGTCGAAGAAAATCTAATTTCCATTCTCGAAGAAGAGAATATAGAATTCGAACGGTCCACTCACGAGCCCGTATACACCAGTAAAGAGGCCTCCGAAGTCCGAGGCGTACCGCTGGATACCGGGGTCAAGGCAATGGTGCTGGAACGGGAGGATGGTGAATTGATACTTGGACTTGTGCCGGCGGATCACAAAATTGACCTCACGCTTATAGGACAGGAAGAAGGCCAGGAAGTAGACCTTGCTGATCCGGATGAGGTAAAGGGAGTATGCGGCTGCGAAATAGGGTCCGTTCCACCCTTCGGCCACCATAGACCGTTAAAGACCTATCTCGATCCCGGAGTTCTGGAAAAGGACAGGATCAACTTCAACGCAGGAGAACACGAGGTGTCCATAGATATAGATGCAGGTGATCTGCCCGATTGTATACTGGCATCCGGGGCAGAGCTAATAACTCTCGAGATTAAACAGTAAAAAATCTACCAGAATAACAATTACTCTGGCTCTACTGGGGTTTTTGCGCTTCTGAAAACGCCTGCAGGGATTAGAAACCCCTGTGTAACCCCAGGCTTCGAGCAAATTCCAGGGCCTTTCTATATTCCACCCGGTCAAGCTGTCGGTCTAGCTCGTCGTATTCCGACGCTTTCCAGCAAGGATGATACTGGTCCATAATATTGACGTAGGAATCTCT
>CAZWZR010000115.1:0-5729 GCA_964638365.1 uncultured Thermotogae bacterium
ATATATAAACCGATATCGCCATTACCCCGTGAACCGTTGCAGAAATTATAGTTAGGTACCCCAGCCTGCTGTGGTACTTGAGGGGAAACCTGGTTACCCTCTTTTGGTTGAGCACCATAACCAGGGAAGTGAGCAGGAGAAGCGCGTAAGTAAAGATCCCAACGTAAGCTATAACCGGGAACCCCAAAAAATACGTGTAAGATATCTGGCGAATTATATCCATCGTTGTTATAGTATATTCTAGGTACCGAAAAGTATCAATATTTAGAAGGGTGGTGCCACTTATGCGAAGAGGAATATCGAAACCGAAAGTGCTGGCGGCGTTTCTCCTGGTTTCTCTGGCATCAATTATGTTGTTGGCCTCGACCTCGCTCAGGGCACATCCCCCGTCAAATATCGAGTTAAACTATAACGGTGAAAAAGAAGTACTGAGGGTTGTAGTCTCTCATAGCGTTGGAAATCCCTCGGCACACTACGTAGAAGCGGTCACCGTAACCAGAAATGGTGAGGGGGTAGTCGAGGAAGAGTACGATAAACAGGCCGGTAGGAGTGAATCTACTTACGAGTATCAATTAGGTGCTGAAAATGGGGATACGTTTGAGGTAGAAGCAGTGTGTAATCGGTTTGGTAATATAACCGGTACTCTGACAGTAAAAGGCTTACCCGTAGATGAAAGATCATTGTTGCACGCTGGCCTATCTCCGGAATCCAGTACCCTGACCGTGGATGATAATACGCCTTCTTCGGCCCGTGGAATTGCGGTGGTGTTGCTCGACCCGGCGGAGAATTCACTTCAATATACCCTGAGTTTCAAAGGATTGAGCGGTCCGGCGACCGGGGCTGATTTAATTAAAGACGGTGCTGAAGGTCAGGTCATCTTGCCTGTTTTCGGCAAGGACGAAGATACCTCACCCGAACCGCCCGAGTCAAATTCGGGTTTCATCACGGGAGCGTGGGGTGACACGAGTACTGAGCCGCTGACTGACGAGCTGGTTACGGCTATTTTAGAGGGAGAAGTATACGTGAGGGTAAAAACGGAATTAAACCCGGAGGGAGAGTTACTGGCACCGCTGGAAGAAGTTGAATAATTGAAGCCGATCGGTGTCGATATCCGGTTTCTCTTAAAAGGCAAATCTTTCTGCGCATTTGATCCGTGTTGTGCCGTTAATACGCCTTTGACGATTGCTTGCACCTGAGGCCCCGGACCTCTAGTGGTTGAGCAGTTTAAGCGATTTTATTAGATGGACGGTATTGGGAGGTTATCTATCGATTCTGGGTTGAGGTAAAGTAACACAGTTCGAGTTCTACAGCGTGTAATCTCTAAATTCACCGTGCTTATATCTGCTGTTCTAAGATTACATAATTGTATTTGGAAGCTTCCTAAAAAGGAGTATTGAAGATGATAATGTAAGCTGAACCCTGGAGATAAGAAAAGAGATATGGAGCGGGCGACGGGATTTGAACCCGCGAACCTACTGAATGGCAATCAGTCGCTCTACCGCTGAGCTACGCCCGCATTCGAAATTATTCTAAAGCCCCCATATGCTCTTTTCAAGTGACTGAATACCTTTTTCAAAACTAACGAGTCGAAAACAAACTAACAGAGCGCTCAACAATTCCCTCTATTTAAGTTCCAGTCAGAGCTATAAGTTCAAAATTAGTTCGAAAGAGCTATAAAAGGTACCCCCCGTATTTTTCGGCTAATGGTTCTAGATCGTCCCTGTTTTTTTCGGCTTGGATCGGGGCTATGCCGGGGTAAGCACGAAGGAAGGCCTTCAAAACTCCCGCGTTGCCCGTCCTTAGGCCCACTGGTTGCTTCGATCTTAACTTGAGGAAGACCCGTGCAAGTTTCTTCTCTAGGTCTTCTCCAGGCGAGATATCGTCCTCAAAGGCTATAAGGTTTATCTCGTCCTTGGTGAGCTTATTCTTGAGGTCTTTTATCTCATTTCGGACAACTTCTATACTGCGGAAAGCCGCTTCATCATCTATGGGTACCACGGTTGAGTTGTTGGTGAGGAAGCTTGTTTCACTTCCATCACGATTTGTGGAGGTTTTCCCGTATTCAGCTGCGATCCCAGCAAGCACTTTAGTGAAATCCGGACTGCTGCCACAACAGGACCCCACCCCTTCCACGTACTCCAGGGCCGGTTTCAGGTCCTCCAGGTACTGAGACGGGTTAAGGTCGTAGACCGTCTTGCCGTCTTTCAGAACTGGTTCTCCCGCATTTGCTTCGGCGAGTAAAGGTTTGTCGGTGTGTTCCCGATAGATCTCTACGACCTCCGGGTAATACCGGGGGCCCGTGCCGCAATTCATTCCAAGCACATCGGCGCCTAGCTGGTCAAGAGTAGCTGCTCCGGCGGCTGGTTCAACTCCATAACTCGTTCTTCCCCGTTCGCCATAGGACATGGAGCTGATTACGGGTAGTCCGGTTTCCTTCGCTGCGGCCAGCGCTGCTTTGGCTTCCCTTAGTGATTCCATTGTCTCTATAATCAACCAGTCCGCCCCACCTTTTTCCAGGGCCTTTGCTTGTTCAAGGAAAGCACGGTAAAACTGGCCAAACGTATGGTCGCCAAGTGGGACCAGAGTTTCGCCTGTCGGTCCGATCGAGCCGGCAACGTTCTTATCATCCGACCCCCCACCGGTAACTTCGATAATTGCCTCGCGAGCGAGCCGGACACCTTCGCGGTTAATTTCGGAGTATTTTTCCTCGTGTCCTGACCTCGCCAGCCTTATCCGGTTGGCGGAAAACGTATTCGTGGTTAAGAACTCGGCCCCGGCTTCCAGGTAATCCCGATGAATTGCCTTGATTGTCTCCGGGCTGGAGAGATTGAAAAGCTCCGTCAGATTCTCCTCTGACTCCGGAGCTCTTTTCTGGACCTCCGTCCCAATGGCTCCATCAAATACTCTCAAACGATCGTCCTTTCCGAATTGCATATCCTCACCCGCCTGATTCTAGCTTGCAAAAAAATGCCAGTCAAGCAATGAACGTATAAAATATTATTCGTTATTCCGGTTAAATTTGTTTGAATATAGTCATTGAAGACCGTTATCATACATAAGATCTTCATATTCTTTTCTTTTAATTTATACAGATTTAAACGAATTTTACGGGTTTCCATGTCCAGAAAAGGTAAAGGGGCGGAAAAACGAGCCGTCAAGTTTCTGGAAGAGCAAGGACATCACGTCGTCGAGGAGAATTACTTTTGCTACCGTGGTGAGGTCGACGTGATTACGTTTGATGATCAGTACCTTGTTTTTGTTGAAGTCAAGAAGCGAGGTAAGGGAAGTTTTGCTTCGCCGGAAATGGCCATTACTGACGACAAAAAAGAGCGTTTGATAAAGTGTTCAAAGCGGTGGATAATGCAAAACGATTACAGTGGGGACAGCAGGTTCGACGTTTTGGCTTTATCCGGCGGGGAGATCAGGCACTACAAAGACGCCATCAGACTTACGGAGTAGTTATATGATCTCGAAATCATTCAGCGGCGCGGTTACCGGAATAGAAGCCATTATAGTAGAGGTTCAGTGTGACGTCTCCCGGGGCCTCCCGAGCTTTAAGATAGTGGGTTTGCCCGAAAAAGAAGTGCAGGAGAGCCGGGATCGCATAAGAAGCGCGATAGAAAACTCCGGTTTCGAATTTCCGACGAAGAAGATTACCGCCAATTTGGCTCCCGCGGACGTGAAAAAACAAGGTGTAGGGCTTGACCTGCCGATTGCCGCGACCATTCTGCAGGCAACCGGTACTTTATCGGAGAACGCTTTGAAAAACAAGCTGCTTATCGGAGAACTCTCTTTAGACGGCGGACTGCGTCCCGTTAGCGGCGTGCTACCGGTAGCCTTAGCTGCGAGGGAAGATCGAGCGATTGATTCGCTGGTTGTTCCAGAAGGGAACGCCAACGAAGCGTCGATAGCGGAGTCGCTTGACGTATATCCGGTTTCGAATCTGAAAAATGCGATAGAATTACTCGAACAGGGTACTGAAAAAAGTCGGAACTCGTACTCGTTTGATCGGGAGGAGCGCTTTAGGTCCCGCCGATCATTTGTCAAGGATTTTAGCGACGTAAAAGGGCAGGAAGGTGCAAAAAGGGCTCTGGAAATAGCGGCGGCTGGTGGACACAACGTCTTGATGAGTGGGCCACCAGGTTCTGGCAAGAGTATGCTTGCGAAAAGGTTACCTACTATTCTGCCACCCCTGACTTTCGAGGAAGCAATAGAAGTGACGAAGATATACAGTATAATGGGGAAGTTGAGCCCGGATAACCCCCTGGTTACGAAACGGAGGGTCAGGTCGCCTCACCATACGATTTCCTATGCGGGAATGGTCGGTGGTGGCCACGGCAACCCAACTCCCGGGGAGATTAGCCTGGCTCACAATGGCGTACTCTTCCTGGACGAGCTACCGGAGTTCAATCGCAGGGTATTGGAGACACTGCGTCAGCCACTGGAGAATCAGGAGATAACTATCTCTCGGGCCTCGGATTCTTTTCGGTTCCCTGCGAATTTTACCCTGATCGGGGCAATGAATCCCTGCCCCTGTGGTTATCTCGGGGATCCCGTGAAGAAATGCACCTGCAGGCCCCATGAGATCAGGAGATATAGAAAAAAGATCTCTGGACCGTTTATGGACAGGATAGATATTTTTGTCAACGTTCAGCGTCTGGAAAAGGAGGAAATGACTGATAGGTCAAAAGGGCGGGGCAGCGAAAGAATCAGGGAGAGAGTGAAGGCCGGGAGGCAAGCTCAGGCGGAGCGGTTTAACCAGGATGGTTTCACCAATTCATTGATGTCGGCAGATCAGGTGGAAGAATACTGTCGGCTGGAGGACTCCGCGGAGAGTCTGGTAAAACAGGCGATAGACCGTTACGGTTTTTCTGCGCGGGCTTATCATAAGGTATTAAAGATATCCCGAACGATAGCGGATCTGGACGGAGCTGAGATAATTCGTCCGGAGCACGTCTCCGAAGCCGTTCAGTACAGGAGCACGAGAGACAAAATTTTACGGGAGGAAGGAGTATAACAGGATGAAACTCAACCGAAAATCGAGCTTTATCGGCTTTTTAACCGTTCTGGTTCTTTTCGTTTTTCTGCTTCCGGTAACGGCTCAGGAGGACGAGGGAAACCAAACCAGTTATACCGTCGGAAAAATCGAGCTGAAGGGAAACGAGAACGTTTCCGACGAGGACGTATTGAATGATCTCGGTATCTCGGAAGGGGATACCGTTACCGAAGGAGAACTGGAGGAAAAAGTACAGAATCTAAAGAATAGTGGTGACTTTAAAAAAGTCCAGAGCAGTACGCAAATAGAGGAAAATGAAGTAAAGCTTACGCTGGAGCTGGAGGAGTATCCCGTACTGGAGGAGATACAGTTCCAGGGGGTGGACCTAGTATCCGAGAGAAAGCTGAAGCGGGGATTAAATGATGCCGGAATAAAAAAGGGTGAAGTTATAAACCGGGAAGAGTTAAACAAAGGCCTGGAGAACATTTCCAAGAAGTACGAAAATCAGGGGTATCCGCTTATTAGCACGGGAAACGTTCAGATCGATGAAACTCTGACGATCGAGGTGATTGAAGGGGAACTGGCCAGCAACCGGATTGAAGGGCTGAGTTCGGTTCCCGAAGAAGTCGTCCGGGATATGATCGAAACTACAAAAGGTGAACCGGTCGATATACGAGAACTCCAGCGGACTTACCAAAATCTGCAGGGTTCAGGTTACTTTGATTCTGTCGAG
>CAZWZR010000116.1:0-5667 GCA_964638365.1 uncultured Thermotogae bacterium
CCAGCGGGGGAAGCTTTTCGAAAAGATACCACGATTACGGGAGAGATTGATCAGAACAACTCCTGGAGCAGAACGGGAGACGTAGATATGGAGAGTTACATGAGCGTATCTATAGGTGACGTGGGTGTATTTTACGCTGCTTCTTCAACTGAAAGAGGTTTTGACAAAACGGCGATAGGCCTTGCGGAAATTCTTGCCGGGCACCTACACGAGGAGATAAAGAGAATCAGACTGGAAGAAGAGCTCCGGAAACGGGCGATCCGGGACCCCCTGACCGGAGTATATAACCGCAGGTACTTCAACGAGACCCTGGAAAAGGAGATAGAAAGGTCGGAAAGGTACGAAAATCCTATAGGATTTCTGATGATAGACATCGACCGCTTCAAGGAGATCAATGACAACTACTCTCACCAGGTCGGTGACGAGGTGTTAAAAGAAGTTTCAAACCTTCTACAGGAAAACGTCAGGGCAGCCGACTCCGTGGTCCGGTACGGAGGGGATGAGTTCCTGGTTATGATGCCGGAAACCAACGGTGAAATAGATAATACAGTCGAGAGACTGAGAAGGGAACTGGAAAAGTGGAACGCGGAGTCGGACCTACTTGACTTCCCTCTGACTTTGGCAATGGGAGTATCACACTGGACCCCGGAACAGGATAGAGGAGTCGAGGAAACATTGAGGAAAGCCGACGCCAGAATGTACAAAGACAAAAGGAACTAGGGGACACTACAATCATGGAGGAGAGCAGACGAGGAATTGTTGGGTTTATCGTAGTTATAATCCTTATCGGGTTGGTAGCGATTTTCGTGATATCTCAGCTGGATGATTCTCCGGAAGAGACAACCCGAGTCCCAGTGGAAGAGCGAACACCCGCACAGGAACTTGCGATTTTTGCGGCGGGGGAATACGTACCGGAGGACGACTCAAGGGTAGAAAAATTCGACGAACTACTCACCAGCTTAGCCACAAATACCTCAGCCGAGAGGCGGGAAATTTCCGATTTATCGACTGAAGCAGTTCTAAATCTGAGAGAGGAAAATGACGTTGAGATAAGGTTACAGGACTTCATGGAAAGAGCCAAAGAACTGGCAAGTGAAACGGACCCGGAGATGGATTACGAAGAGGTCGTCTCCAAACTCAAGATCATATTTACCGAGGAAGGGTCCGAAGCTTAGATAGAGACCCCGCGGGACCAGTTGACTCCCGCGGGGCATAAACTTTATTCAGTCGGAAGTTCAATGCTACCCTCGCAGACCATATGACAGACGTAGTAGGGCACTCCGACGAAGAGGCAACCACCGATTATGTTTCCAAAAGTTACCCAGCCGAGATTATAAAAGAATCCGGTCCAGGATAGGGTAGGAAAGCTTGACCCCAGCAGCGAAACTATCTCCGCATTCCCCTGTAGGAATATTCCCATTGGGATGAAGTACATATTTGCTATCGAGTGCTCAAAACCCATTGCCACGAAACCGGCAATCGGAAAGACCATGGCCATTACCTTACCCGAGATGGAATTTGCACCAGCCGCCATCCAAACGGCAAGGCAAACGAGGAAGTTACACAGAATTGCCCGGGTAAATAGAGCCAGGGGAGCCAGGCTCGTCTTCCCGGCAGCTATGCCAATCATCTTTGCTCCGACTTCCCCACCGGCAAACTCCCAGACACCAGACCCGTATATCAAACCCGCGACCAGCAGCGCCCCTATAAAATTTGCGGGATAAACCCAGGCCCAGTTCTTCACTACCTCACCAGTTGATACTCGACCGGTAAACGCAGCCACGGATATCAGGTTATTGCCGGTGAACAACTCCGCTCCGGCTATAACTACCAGTATCAGACCCAGAGAGAATACGAAACCACCAAGTAACCTCGTCGGACCAAACCCGAGACCGGGGTTGGTTGTAGTAATTGTGTAAAATACCGCCCCAAGACCAATGAAAGCCCCTGCAAGAATCCCAAGCACGAAGGTTTCCAGTCTACTTGATCTAACTTTCTTTTCTCCAATATCTATTGTAGCTTCACAGATATCACAAGAATCCATCGCCATCCTTTTCCACCTCAGTTTAGTGATTGTGTTCACAAATGTTATATCCTAAAAATCACCAGTTTTCAAGGGAAATCTAAACCCCGTTTTGTTTCTTCTCATAATGCCGTTCGTCAGAAATTCCGGATAAGCTAGTCAACGATTCCGCTTGGCAAGTTCGTTAAAGCACAAAACCTCTTCCGAGTTGACTGCTGGGTCCCTAATAATAAGAGCTTGCCAGCGGATTCCTCTCCAGGGGGTGCCCTGGGGCTACTTTAGCAAGTTTCCATGATACTCAAAGACTCCACCACACTTATCTTTAAAAAAAGGGAGATACGTCCGAAAATGATTATTAGGCCCCGTTAATGGAGATTGAAAGTACTGAATGGAAATAGAATATTCGGGTTCATCATCTAAATACTGATTGGAGGAGGGGAAAATGAAAAACAAGATCACGATAGTCGGAGCTGGCTACGTCGGCTCTACTATCGCATACGCTGTAATGAACAGAGGTTTCGCCTCACGCATTTCACTGGTCGATATCGACAGGGAAAAAGCTGAAGGAGAAGCCATGGATCTCAATCACGGTGCCCCGTTCGTCAAACCGGTGAAGGTAACGAGCGGGGGGTACGACGAGTGTAAAAACTCCGACGTAGTTGTAGTTACTGCAGGTGCGAGCCAGGACCCAGGAGAGTCCCGGATAGACCTGGTCCACAAAAATACGGATATATTCAAGGATATAATTCCCAGGATAACGCAGAGGACAACGGACGCGAAAATACTGGTGGTTACCAACCCAGTAGATATTCTGACTTACGTCGCGGAAGAAATCTCAGGCCTTCCCCGCGGCCAGGTCCTTGGTTCCGGCACCGTTCTGGATACATCAAGATTGCGCTACTTGATAGGAGATCACTGCAACATAAATACTTCAAACGTCCACGGTTACGTAATCGGAGAGCACGGTGACCGCGAAGTAGTTACCTGGAGCTTGACCAACTTCGGTGGAGTACCTTTCGACAAATACTGTTCTAACTGCTCCAAAAATTGTAACAGGGACCTCTTCAAGGAAGAGACTTCTGAATCAGTTAAGAACGCCGCCTACGAAGTCATCGATAGGAAAGGTGCAACCAATTACGCTGTCGGCCTTGCCGTCTCCCGCATCCTTGAGGCAATTATTCGGGACGAACGAACCATGCTGACGGTTTCGACCGTTCTCACTGGTCAGTACGGATTAAGAGACGTCGCCCTCAGCCTGCCCAGCATAGTTGGCAATAGAGGGGTAGAAGAAGTGTTGACCCACGACCTGAGTTCGGGGGAAGAAGAAAAACTCGTGGAATCCGGAGAAGAACTGCGTGACATAGCCAACGGCTTAAACCTGAATAAAGCCTAAAAAAAGAAAAGCGGAGAGCGAGACATACTTTAGGTTATTCCGGGTTTACCTATTTAGCCTCCGCCCAACGGGTGTGCTGACAGCCACTCGTTCATGACCGACTTAGCCATCTTCTGCTTCTGGTCTTCGCCATCACCGTCCCCGTTTTCAACTACCCTCCACTCTCTCGGTTTGGGGAGTGCTCCCCAGTAATCAAGTTTTTTCTCTTTTACTTTCATACGGATTCACCTTCCTTCTAATGATCTATTGACTTTGATCAAACCAGAAGTTGATTAATATCAATTTAGGTGATGATATTCATCATTTCAAGGGTATTTTGTTATTTTTTTCAATTAATTGCATTTTAATGTGAAAATTATCCAGGACCAGCGAAAGTCGTAATTAGGAAATCGCGGCGAAGTTGTATAGCCAGCAGTTCTGGATTAGTCTTGTTAGAAGCAGTTTACTAATTTAGAGGTGATACTGTGGCCGAAGTCGACCTTCGTAGCGATACCGTAACGAAACCAACTGAAGAGATGCGAGAACGGATTGCAAGAGCTGAAGTAGGCGATGACGTATATGCCGAGGATCCCACGGTCAACGAGCTTCAGGAAAAGGCAGCCGAGCTTCTCGGATTCGAGGCGGGGCTGTACGTTCCCTCCGGCAGTATGGGAAACCAGGTAGCCATCTGGACACACACCGTATCGGGGGAAGAGGTAATAGTCGAGGAGGAGAGTCACGTTTATAACTACGAGATGGGGACCATGTCCTCCTTTTCCGGCGTAACTCCTCGCCCGATCCCCTCCAGCGACGGGACCCTTTCGCCCGAAAGTATCAAAACTGAATTAAACCCGGATAAGTACTACCTACCCGAAACCGGTCTAATCACTCTTGAGAACACCCACAACAATAAGGGTGGAAGAGTATATCCCCCGGAAAAGCTAAACGAGACTACCCGGTTTGCGAAGGAAAAGGGAATCCCAATTCATCTGGACGGGGCAAGATTATTCAATGCTGCCGTCGCCTCGGGCAATAAACCGTCCAAATTGACTGATGGTTTCAGCTCAGTCATGTTCTGTCTGTCCAAGGGCCTCGGAGCACCTGTGGGGTCAATGCTGGTCGGCAGCCAGGAGTTCATCGACGAGGCGCTCGTGGGTAGAAAGAGGTTTGGTGGGGGAATGAGACAAGTCGGAGTTCTTGCTGCCGCAGGCCTTTACGCTCTCGAAAACCACATAGAGAGACTGGAGAAGGACCATGAAAATGCCGAAAAACTGGGCCGGGAGCTGAAACAGCTGGGCTTTGAACTCACACCCGACCCGGTTCAGACCAATATACTTTTCGTCAATACGGAGAAGGCCGGCGTCGACGCCTATCAACTGGCGGATCACCTGAAAGAAGAGGGAATCGTCATCGGCCCTCGAGATTCAAGCAATATCAGGTTTGTTACTCATCTGGGCGTAGACCGCGAGGATATTGAGAATACGGTGGAAGGTATCAAGGAATACATGGTCGACTGAGTCCCCGGAGGTACCACGTGGCAGGAACTGGAACGCTGTTAAATATTATAACTGTCCTTATTGGCGGTTCCGTTGGCCTGGCTGTGGGTAAGCGCCTTTCGGAAGACCTGCAGAATATCGTTATGAAGGGCCTGGGGCTGGTCACCCTGGTGATTGGATTTCGGATGGCACTAGATACCCAGAACATATTTATCCCGATGACGAGCGTAGCTCTGGGTGGCCTGCTGGGAGAATGGTGGAAGATCAAAACCAGGCTCGACAGAATGGGTGATCTGCTAAAACGTTGGTTTTCAGGGCTTTCCACCTCTGGTTCTACTAACGACACTTTTACCAAGGGATTTGTAACCGCGAGCCTCGTCTTTGCCGTGGGACCGATGACTTTCCTCGGAGCCATTCAGGACGGGCTGATCGGCGATTTCAGGCTACTGGCGATAAAATCCGGGCTGGACGGATTTGCCGCGATGATTTTTGCATCTACTCTCGGAGTCGGCGTCCTCTTTTCCGTCCTGACCCTAATATTCTATCAGGGAGGCATCACACTGCTGGCCCTTCTAGCCCGGGGCAGCCTGGGGGCGGAAAGCGTTGCGGGCTCTCCCGCCGTAGGGGAACTTTCCGCCACAGGTGGCGTATTGATCGTTGGGATCGGATTGGCACTTCTGGAGATAAAAGACGTAAAGGTGAGCAACTTCCTGCCCGCTATACTTCTGGCGCCCGCGGTCGTCTTGCTCCTTTCCGTATTCGGGATTTCACTGTGA
>CAZWZR010000117.1:0-5641 GCA_964638365.1 uncultured Thermotogae bacterium
GGTTCACCGGTACTCCAGACCGGCGGTTTTGGCCGCTCGCCCACCCCTCCTTTTACCTAGATAAAAGGGTAAGACCAAGGAACCTTTCTTTCAAATCAAAATCCCTGGACGAACCGTTTGAAAAAGGACTAATGAAAAGATTTCTGGATGGTTCGGATTGCTAATTTTTCTCGTATTCTTCTTCGTGATCGCAGTTTTTACTGGTACAGACGAGTTTCCCGTCGGACTCGATCAATACTCCGATGTCGCATTCTGGACACTGTTTGATTGGCTTTTCGCTCGTGGTATATTCACAGTCCGGGTAGTTGTCACAGCCAAAAAACGTCCGCTTGTTTCGCCGGGAATACCGTTCTACGAGTTCGCCCTCACCGCACTTCGGACACTCGACGCCGGAAGAGATCGAGGCGGTTTCGTCGCAGTCGGAATTCGTGCAGGCGTAAAACCTCCCGTACTTCCCGTGCTTGATTTCCATCGCGGAACCACACTTCGGGCATTCCTTTTCCCCCAGTTCTTCCTCCTCCTTTTCGTGTTTCTCCAGTTCGTCGGCAATCAACACCTCGCCGTCCTCGAAGGTAAAGGAGAGATCCGAAGGCAGGCTCCGTTTTTCCTCGCATTCCGGCCAGGAAGAACAGGAAAGGTAAGGGGATCCTTTCCAGTACCTGATGTTCATGTGGCCGTCGCAGCTGGAGCAGTCGACGTCCGTCGGAATTTGAAACTCGTTGTCCTTTTCCTCCAGAGAGCTTTCCACTTTATCGAGTTCTTTTTTTAGCGGTGCGTAAAACCGGGCCAGCGTTTTTTCCTTACTCACCTTTCCGTCCTTGATTTCGTCGAGAGCCTTTTCCATCTTGGCGGTAAGGTCCGGTTCAACGATTTCGGGAAAGTACTTCTCCAAGAATTCGACGACGACGAAACCAAGCAAAGTCGGTTCGAAAGAACCCTTTCGCTTAACGATATAATCGCGG
Organism: uncultured Thermotogae bacterium; assembly: GCA_964638365.1. GTDB lineage: Bacteria > Bipolaricaulota > Bipolaricaulia > M55B111 > M55B111 > JAGXLP01. The sequence continues at coordinate 963 of CAZWZR010000117.1, forward strand.
TCCTGGATCGTAGATATTATACTGGCGTAGGTACTTGGACGGCCTATATCCTGTTTCTCCAGTTTCTTTATCAGACCGGCCTCCGTATAGCGGTTCGGTGGCTTCGTGAAGTGCTGGCTCAGGTCGACGTCCTTTAACTTCAGTTCGTCCCCTTCCTCAAGGTCCTCGGGCAGGTCGACGTCCTGGTCCTTGAGCGGTTTGAGTTTCAGTACCTTAAGGAAACCCTCAAAAAGCAACTTGCTGCCAGAGGTCTTAAACAGAAGTCCGTCGGCTTCGACGTCGATTTTGCGGCGCTTGTAAATTGCCGGGCTCATCTGTGTGGCGACGAACCGGTCCCAGATTAACTTGTACAGCTTGTACTGGTCGGAGGAGAGGTGACTTTTTATGTCCTCCGGCCTTCGAGTTACGTCAGTCGGTCTGATTGCTTCGTGGGCGTCCTGGGCCCCGCTCTTCTTCCGGAAGTACCGCGTATCATCCGCCAGGTAATCCGAGCCGAATTTCCCCTTTATGAATTGCCTCAGGGATGTATTTGCTTCCTTGGCAACCCTGGTAGAATCCGTCCTCATGTACGTTATAAGTCCTTCCACGCCCTCATCTAGTTCAACTCCCTCGTAGAGGGTCTGGGCTACACTCATCGTCTTGCTCGGATTGAAAGACAGTACGGAAGAAGCAGCTCGCTGCATGGTTGAAGTGATAAAAGGGGGCAGCGGAGATCGCTTATTCTGCTTGTCCTTAAGTCCTGTGATTCTAAACTGGGACTTGTTTAACTTCTCCTCGAGTTCTTTTGCCTGATCCTCGCTTCCGATATCGGGCTTTTCGCCACGAACCTTTTTCAGCTGCAGCGGAAAAGCGGCTGACTTCGATTCCTTGTATAGGTCGATTGCTATCTTCCAGTACTCTTCCGGATCGAATTTCTCGCGAGCTTCCTCCCGGTCGACGATGTACCGGAGGGCGACGGATTGGACGCGTCCCGCGCTCAAACCTTCAAACCTGCTGCCGGATACAGTCTTGGACAGGAGCGGGCTGATCAGATAGCCGACAAGCCTGTCGAGGATCCGTCTTGCTCGCTGAGCGTCCACTTTTTGCAGATCGATTGACGTTGGTTCCTGCAGTGCTTTCTTTATACTATTCTTGGTTATTTCGTTGAATACAATCCTTTTGAACTTGCCTTCCCCGCCCTTTCCGTTGCCGTTCTCGTTGAGAAGTTCGTAAAGGTCAAAGGCTATGGCCTCTCCTTCCCTGTCGTTGTCCGTGGCGAGGTATACGTTTTGTTTTTTCTTGGCTTCCTTCCTTAACTTCTTTACCAGTTTCTTCTGGTTCACGACCAGCGTAGGTTGGAATCCTTCTTCTATCTCTACCCCAAGTTCCTTTTCGGGTAAATCCCTGACATGTCCCTTGGACGAGAGTACCTCGAATTCGGATCCCAGGTATCGGTTGATCGTATTCGCCTTGGTGGGTGACTCTACAATTAATAAATTATCCATCTCTCCTCCTCCAGAACGGAGATAATTATATTTATCGGTTTCAGGCATATCAATGGGAAAGCTGGTTTTCGGTCTACCACGGTAGATTGGGGTTGATTCGAGTCCGGCTAACCGATCCGGGGACCTGCAAGATGGTTTTTAATCAAAGTCATGATTTTTCTTAACCAGGATTAAATAAATCTTTAATCGGGATTATAGCGAAGGTAGTTTAGCTCGGTTAAACTGGTATAGAACAAATCAAGCGGCAAAAAGCCATTAAAAGAGGTGTAAAAAATGAAAAAACCCATATTTAAATACCTGTTGGTTTTCCTGGTCTCTTTAGGTCTGCTTGGAGTGTCAGCCATGGCCAGTTCCGAAAAAAAGGTCGAAATTAGTGAGGTTGCCTGGGCTGGAACCGAGGCGAGCTGGGCGGACGAGTGGATAGAACTTAGAAACCTCACTGAAGAGGAAATCGACCTGTCCGGCTGGAAATTGACCTGGGAAGAAACTACGGTCCCGCTCGGTGAAGAAAGCGGGAACACATTAACCGTAAAGGAGGCGGTCGTCGGGCCTGGAGAGGCCTTACTGCTGGAAAGGACGGATGATGAAACGGTCAGCACCCTAGAGGCGGACGTGATCTACAAAGGTTCACTGGCTAACTCCGGCGAAAAGCTGGTTCTGAAAGATGGGAAAGGAAATCAGGTGGATTTAATCGACGCCACCGAAGGGTGGCCGGCGGGAACGGATTCCGGAGGAGAACCCCCTTACGCTGCGATGGTACTAAAGGATGGAAGCTGGAAGACAGCGAAAACTGCGAGCGACCAGGAAGACGCGGGAGGTAACGAAATATACGGCACGCCCGGTAAAGTAGCCGAAGATAACGAGTAGAATGAGCTGGAGCTAGTTAGATCCTGAAGACAAGTTACGTGAACTGGTAGTTCTCAATATAAGCCCGGAGTCTGTTCTTTACCTTCGGGCTTTTTAATTTATTTATTGCCTCTTTCTGAATCTGCCTGACTCTTTCCCTGCTTATACCGAATACCTCACCCACTTCGTTGAGAGTGCGGGGATGATAGTCCTCCAGTCCATAACGTAGCTGGACTATTCTCCTCTCCCGGTCCGTCAAAACTTCACGTAGGAGCTCCTTTAACTCGTCCTTAAGCAGTGATTCCAGGGTTTCCTCTTCGGGATTCGGTAGACTTTCGTCTGCCATGATATCCCCTAAGACCCCGGCATCTTCGCCGTCCTCGTTCAAAGGCTTGTCGAGAGAGGTGGTTCTCTGTGCCGTTTTCCTCGCATGGCGGACTTTCTCCTCCGAAACTTCCAGTTCTTCGGCAATCTCTTTTGCCCCCGGTTCCTCTCCGTGCTCCTGTAAATATTTTCGCTCTACTTCGTGAATATCGCGGATCAACTCGCTCATATGTGCGGGAACGCGGATGGTTCGAGACCTGTTTGTTATGGCACGTAATATCGCCTGGCGTATCCACCAGGTCGCATAAGTGCTGAACTTGTATCCCTTGCGCCAGTCGAACTTCTCCACCGCCTTCATCAGGCCGAGGTTTCCCTCCTGAATCAAGTCCAGGAAGGATAGTCCGTAGTTACGGTATTTTTTTGCAATACTTATGACTAGCCTCAAGTTGGAGACCGCTAACTCCCGCTTGGCGCTTTCGTCTCCCTCTTCGATCCTTTTTGCAAGTTTTGCCTCCTCTTCCCTCGACAACAAGGGACGTTCTCCTATTTCGTCGAAGTAAGCTTTTATAGAACTTTTTTTTCCATAAGTTTGGCCGGACATTTCTCTCCCCCTTTTTAAGGTAGACCTTTTTCGTTTACGGTCAAGAGCGACAGTGGAATTAACCTGGAGAAAGCTCTCCAGAAGCGGGATAGATAAATGGATAGGAGTTTGCCAAGTCCTTGGAGATCCTCCATCTGACAGTCAGTAACGCTGTCTTCTACTATTGGAGAATAAACCATGCGGAATTATAACGGGGTGAGGTTCTTTTTAAAGTAAAATTTAGGGTATTTGTTACTCGGCTACCCCGGAAAGGACCTCCTCGACGCGTGACGACCTCTCCCTGGTATAGCTCCGCCCTAAGGAGGCGGCTTTTTCCACTTCGTTAAAGTCCAGCCAGTTCAATTCGTTGACGGGTGGTCTGAGTATCTCCAATTTTTCGCCGAGTTTACGCCTTGCAATAGATATTTTCGTGTTGACCAGCTCTTTTTGCCTGATTGAACTGGTGCGGTAGAAAAGACTAAGTGGGTTTGAGCTCAGTTCCTGGTTCAGTTTCTCACTCACGTCCACTGCGAGGACCCGTTCCGCCCCCATTGCAAGTGCCGGAAGGATCGGTAGTACGTCCACAACGCCTCCGTCCACAAGGGTCCGGCCATCCAGTTTGACGGGAGGAATAAAGCCGGGAATGGCGGAACTGGCCGCCGCCGCTCGATAAACTTTTCCCGACTTAAGGACTACTTCTCCGCCCTTTTCCAGGTCCGTTGCTACTGCGGCGTAATCTATTTTGAGATCCTCGATGGAAGAGTTCTTCGTCATCAGTTTAAATAACGTGAACACCCTGGTTAGCTTAACCGGGGTTTCATCGGTTTCGTTATTCTTTCGCCTTCTTGCAACGATTTCCCTTACCAGAGATTTTCCGATGAGCTTTTGTAGTTCGCGGCGACTTTCGCGCGAGATTTTTAATATGTCGTTGATATCGAGCCGCTTCATGACTTTTAGCATACCATCCAGGTTGGCTCTGTTGGCCACTGCGGCACCGATTACTGCACCCATACTGGTCCCGACTACTATATCCGGCTCCACCCCGATCTCTTCAAGGGCCTGGGCGACACCGAGGTGGGTATAACCACGGGCCCCACCTCCCCCCAAAACCAGGGCCGTCTTGTCGGATCCCGGACTCTGCTGGATTAAGGCATCGGAAGAAATGGAATAGAAGTCGTTTTTCATCAAACCCCTCTCTGTAGGATACCAAGGAATCCTTATAGGTAATTGAGAGGATCAGCTCAAATCGATTCCTCTTGGTGTACCTGACTAATTACTGATCCACTGTTCCCTCATAAGTATAATAACCGACCGGGGAAATGATAACACGCTAAAATAGAAAAACCCGCAACGGGGTCGTCCCCGCTGCGGGTTTTAAGTTCTGTCTATCTAAATTTAACCTACATACCCATGCCGCCGGGCATTCCGCCGCCGCCGGGCATTCC
>CAZWZR010000118.1:0-5610 GCA_964638365.1 uncultured Thermotogae bacterium
CTTAAACCGTTGGAAGTCGTGGAAAAGGCCGTAGAAGAATACAGAGGACGATCCGAAATAAGTTTGAACTCAGTGGAAGGGTTCGTTAGACAGATAATTGGCTGGCGAGAGTACGTCCGGTTGATTTACGAGCAGGAAGGTAAAGTACAGAAGAATAGTAACTTCTGGAACAACGAAAGGCCGATGCCTGAAGCTTTCTACGAAGGGGCTACCGGAATCCCGCCGGTCGACAATTCAATCCGGCGGATAAAAAAGTACGGCTACATACATCATATCGAAAGGCTGATGGTAATCGGTAACTTTACTTTGCTTTGTGAAGTTGATCCCGAGGAAGTATATCGCTGGTTCATGGAGCTCTCAATAGATTCCTATGACTGGGTGATGACTCCGAACGTCTATGGAATGAGCCAGTACGCCGACGGCGGGCTCATCATGACCAAGCCCTATATCAGTTCCTCGAACTACGTAAGGAAAATGAGCGATTACCCCTCCGGGGATTGGTGTGATATCTGGGATGGCCTATTCTGGAGATTTATCCATAAATACAAAGATAAATTCGAGGATATACCCAGAATGGCAGTTATGGTAGCCAACCTGGAAAGAATGGGGCAAGATACCATTTCGGATCATCTGGAAAAAGCCGAAGGGTTTCTCGAAGAGATCTTTTAACGGACCGAAGGGAACCCCGGCCTTTAGACATCTTCGAGCCAGCTGATCAGATCGTGGATCACCTCGTCCCTGTTTATTTCATTTATCAACTCGTGCCTTGCTCCCTCGTAGATCCTGTAACCGACGTCCTCGACCCCGGCCCGGGAGTAAGTCTCGGCCAGTTTAGCTACCTCTCTTCCACCTACAGGGTCCTTTTCACCGGATATAAATAGAACGGAGAGGTCTTCTGGAACTTCTTTACCCTCTTCAATACTGGCCAGTTGTTTCATTCCGTGGATAAAAGTTTCGTAAAACCCTGTCGTACAGCTAAAACCGCTCAACTCGTCATTTACGTAGTCCTTTACTGCCTCCAAATCCCTGCTCAACCAGTCGAAAGGCGTATCTGCCGGTTCAAATTCGGCGTTATTGGACGAGAACAACAATTTCTCCATCAGATAACTTTCTTTGTCTTTCCCCAGGAGCCACCTCTCGACTTTCGCGGCCGGGTGAACGAGTCTCATTACAAGGGAATTGATCTTGCCCGTACCTGAGAAAATCGCTCCCTCGATCTTCTCGCCTTCTTCCGCGATAAGGTGCCTAGCAATGAAGGAGCCCATGCTGTGTCCGAACAGATACAAGGGAGTTCCGTCATCCACTTTAATTTCCTCCAGAAACCTGGAAGAATCCTTCAATAGACTCTCCCAGCCCTCTTCCGGTCCAATGTGACCCAGGCTATCCCCGTTCTTAATTGCGGTCTCCCCGTGACCTCGCTGATCGTAAACGTAGACGGAATAATCTTTTTCGGTAAGATCACGGGCGAACTCGTCGTACCTCTTCCCGTGTTCGGCCATTCCATGGATTATCCCTAAAGCACCAGCCGGTGATTCGGGGTGGTACCTTGTCCCGTGTAGTTCCTTTCCTCCATGACCGGCGAAGGAAAAGTCTTCTTTCTTCATTTAAAACTTTAATCGTCCAGAAAACTCTGAAATTCCAGCGTCCTGCCCTCCGGATCCTCGGCGTAAAACTGATAGATGCTGAACTCTGGAACTCTTGATTTGGGCTCACCCCTGGCTATATCGCTGAGACGTTCGTAGGCATCGTCGACTTCGTTCTTATTTTCGTAAACGAACGTGATTACTCCACAGCTTTCGGGCTCTCCTTTCCCCCGACAAAAACCGAATCGGAAATCACCCTCTTCAAATATCAGACAGTCGCCCTGGTCACGCCAGAGTTCAGCCCCGATCTTTTCCGTGTAGAATTCTTTTAGACTCGGCAAATCGTTCGTTTTGAAAAAGACTATACCTGACAAAATAATCCCCTCCTCTTACTGTTTATAACCATCTACAATTGTTCGGACTAAGTCAACAGATCAGCAGGGACTTAAAAGCCTTCAAAGTCTGGGTAACCGTGAGCCCTTCCTGTTTTTTTACCAAAAAATCAATTTGGACACTCGAGTGAAAATGAAGTATAATAATTTAGTCGGCTTAAATTCATTAGCGGTTAGAAAAAGTTTTGGGTCGATTTCAGAAATTTGTGTTAAGGCAATCTGTGCACGTAAACAGTAAATGAGGATTTTAGGGGGGAATTATGAGTAAACTGAGTAGAACTTTTTCGAAAAAACGGCAGTCCACGAGGATTTTGGGCCTGATACTAATTTTGATTTCCGTTCTGGTATTTTCAGCTACTTCCGGGTTGGCCGCCGACCAGACAGAGGCTGGATTGCCCGGTAGTGGCAATTGGGTAACAGTCTCGAACGGGGGCAGTCAACCGGCACCTTTGATGCTCGTGCCGGAGCCTCCACAGGACACGAACCTCGACGTCAGTATTCGGACCGATAAGAGAGAATACGTAGTTGGGGAAAGTGCAAGAATATTTTTCGAGTTAAACAAAGCTGCTTACGTCTACATACTGGACTATACTCCGAATCAGGGAGTAAATCTGATCTACCCTAATAAATGGGAGGGAAACAATAAGAGAGGTCCTGGAACTCACGTCCTCCCGTCTGGTAATTACGGCTTTAACGTCTCGGGCCCCACCGGGAATGAATACCTTCAGGCGCTTGCTACCACCAAAAAAATCGACATTTACGAGTTCGTAAAATATCCAAACGATCCCTTCCGTGACAGCGGGTTTCCAGAAGTTCCGGACCCTCAGGAACTGAAAGAAGAGATACAGACGGGACTGAAGGCGAAGTTCGGTCTCCACCTCGGTGGCGAAGATTCGAATATAAGTTTTCAACTGACTCCGGTAGAGTGGGATACGGACTTCTACGATTTCCAGGTTGTATCATCTCAACCGAGTAACCAGAGCCCACAGGCCCGTTTCTCTTACAATCCTATGAATCCCTCCACAGGTGAAAGAGTTAGGTTTGACGGCTCCAGTTCGTACGATCCGGATGGTCAAATTAGAAGACTCGAGTGGGACCTCGACGGAGACGGTAACATCGAGGCTACAGGTAGAACGGTGTATACACGGTACAGAAGCAGTGGGAGGGTTCGTGTTACCCTGAACGTAACGGACAACGATGGAGCTACTTCTTCTACTTCCCAGTACGTCCAGATAGGACCGAGTAACCAGGGACCACGGGCTGACTTCGATTATTCGCCATCGAATCCGAGCGTGGGCGAAACCATAAGATTTGACGGGAGCTCGTCTCAGGACCCGGATGGCTCAGTTGTATCGTGGAACTGGGACTTCAACGGAGACGGGCGAACCGATAGGAGTGGACGCGTAGTCTGGTCGAGCTTCAGCTCCTCTGGAACAAGACAGGTTACGTTGACAGTGAAAGACGACGACGGAGCGACCTCTTCCACAAGAGAGATGATAGACATAGGCCCGTCTCGTCCGAGGTTTAATAGCGTAAAGGCGGATAACTTCAATAGCAACGGAAGTAGGGAAAATCAGTGGTACTGGCACAGTAGTTTCGGCGACTATTCTCGCTGGACATGGTTCTCTGCACCCCATGCACCGAGCGAGGCCTACCTGAACTTTGACTTGCTCGTGGCTAACCAGGATTGGGGAAGCGGATACGGGTCAACCCTGGAATTCAGGATTGAAGACATGAACGGTAATCAGATCGAAAGGGGAAGTGTTGATCTGGCGAATACCTTCAGACCACGGTTTTCCGGCGATACAAACGGAGTCGGTTACGAAGCATCGGGTTCTTATCACGTCAACAACCCGGGAGAGCTCCAGGGCGGATTCAGGGTAAGGGTCGAATGGCCACCCAGGAATAACCGTTATTACTTTGGAACCCAGAGAGGAGCGTTAACGCTGGCTTACGAGTATTAAAAATCATGGACAAGCAGGAGGAGGATAATTATGCTCGACAGTAAAAACAGATTGAAACTGGTAGCTTATCTGGTGGTACTGACCCTGGTTTTCGTCTCTATGCCCTCCCTGGCGGATAATGGAATCTCCGGAGAAACAAGAGACGAGCTATTGGGAATCCTTACCGACGAGTACGTCAACCTCCCGAACGTCGAATTCGAGTTCGGCCCGCCCATGGTATCTTCCGAAGGTATAGAAATTACTTCTAATAAGAACCTCGCTCTTTCGGAAGCGAACCTCTCAGACGGACTTGTATTGGGCCTGGGAAGCTATAATGGGAGTACTCACCTGTTGATGGCGACGGCTCTACCCGATGAAATGGAACAGGACTACGCTGCGGGACTAATAAATCTTTCGGAAGAGGAAGCTGTTTACGTAGCATTTGCCGATCTCGTGAGTCAGGACGGAACTAAAGAGGAAATAGAATTTACGCTCAGCGACCCAGGTGAGGGTTCAACCACCCTTGATTTCGAGGTTGAAGGAAGGAAGTTCCTACTAAAAACCACAATCCCAAAATCACTTTAATACCTGAGATTTCAACCCGCCGGACCGATTAACAACCGGTCCGGCGTTATTTTCTAGAAATAACTTTAGACAAACCAGTATTAATTTATCTTATTTACCAACGCTGTTGAAAAACCTTTCCTTGATACTATCCATTAATACTTCCTGGGTTTGGGTTCTTTCCAAGGTATCCTGGACGACACCGGGCTGGACCTGAAACCCGCCCATTTCTACGTGACCGCCCCCACTTCCATCCCCGTCTGCTATTTCTTCGGCTATTCTATCTGCCGTATACCTAGAACCGGAATACCTTACTGAACCAACTATTACCTTATTGTCGATATCGATCCCGGCGATTACTATTCCATCAATTCCTTCCTCTCTTAACAGGAGATCAGCGACCTGGGGGACGGCTGATTTGCTTTTTCCATCCAGAGTGCCTGCATCCGCAAATTTAAACGTACCTCGTACCTCGTAATGATCGTCATCAGTCACTCTGTTGATCAGGTTAAAAGTCTCGGAGGTCATAACGGTTCCAATAATCTCGTTAAGTGCTTCCCGATTTACCTCATCCACGTAATTCACTGCCCCCTCAAGGTCGTATTTCGTGAAACCTCTGAGGAGACCGTTAGTGTCGGAGTAAAGTGCGTAATAAAGTGCAGTTGCCGTTTCTTCACCGTATTCTATATCGTGATCCTGAAAGACTTCGGACAGTATGGTAGCGCAAGCGCCAAGCTCAGGACGAATATCGACGTAAACACCGTCGGGTTTTAAACCTTTCGCCTCTTCTTCATCCATTCCGTGATGATCCTGGACTGAAAGTAGTTTACGGTGAAGTTCTGCCGGTAAACCTTCCTCTGCCTCCAGATCGATCCTCTCCGGGTTACAGTCCACGAGCGAAACGTGATCGAAGTCCTTTAAAGAATTAGGATCTAATCGTTTGATGTTTACCCCAAGGTAATTGACTAACAACTGGTTTTCCGGACGACTTATTTCGTTTTCGAACAGTAAGTCGTATTCTATGTCCAGTGTTTCTAGAACTTTCCCCAGAGCAAACCCCGAGGCAATGGCATCCGGGTCCGGGTTCCCGAGTGAGACAATTGCTATATTCCCTTTAGCACTGGAAAA
>CAZWZR010000119.1:0-5579 GCA_964638365.1 uncultured Thermotogae bacterium
TTTCCACGCCGGGGAAATCGCCCCCGGTTTTGTCGAACGGTTTCCAAAGCTATAACTTAATTTTACACAGTTATTTCTACACTATCCGTTGGTCCGCGGTGCCATTCGGATTCTATTTAATAATCTCTGCATTACAGTTCTGGAAAGATGATTCAATATCTACTGGAGGGGGTTATTTTAAGTTAGGCAGGGATGCGACGGATTTTAGCCTTACTAGTGATGGCTTTCCTTGTCGTTTTCGAGTGCCGCCCCGATCATTTTATTGCACAGAATATCAAGAGGGTAAAAACATGCATAAGACGACGAAACTGATTACAGGGGTTTTGGTTCTTGTAGTGTTTCTCTGGCTCGGTGCCGGTGAAATCGATCAGAGGACTTTTGTGAATATAAGTAAGCCCGGTTCCGGTGATACTCAGGGGCAGACAAGGGCAATCAGGGGAGTTTACCTCCATTCCAGGGCAATAGATGAGAACAATACCAAAAGCTGGGTAAGCAAGCTGAAAGAGCACGGGCTAAATGGAGTTGTAATCAACGTAAAGAACGTATCCGGAGAGGTTACTTACGAATCCGATGTTGAGCTGGCCAAAGAGCTTGGAGTGACCACCGATAGGCTGAACCTGAAGCAAATAGTGGAAGAACTTCACGAAAATGGAATTTACGTGATAGCCAGGCTTACCTGTTTCAAGGACCCGGTACTGGCGAACCATTGTTGCGGGGGAGGAAACTGGGCAAGTCCCTCTCACCAGCTTGCACAAAGTTACAACATAGATCTGGCAAAGGAAGTTGCCGGAATGGGGTTTGACGAGATCCAGCTGGATTACGTTCGTTTTTCGGACGGGCCTGGAGAGATCGGTGGGAATTACGAGGATAGAAGCAGGGTAATAGCCGATTTCGTTTCTAAAATGAAGAATTCCTTACCCTCCCAGGTGAAGTTATCTGCCGACGTTTACGGGCGGACTATGTGGGACTGGAACAGTGATAACAAGGATCCGGTTGGTCAGAACCTGGAATACATGGATGATTACACCGATTACCTATCTCCGATGATTTATCCTTCCCACTATACCAATCCGGATCTGGTGTACAATCCAAAAAAACTGATAAAAATGTCCATGAAAGCCGGTATGAAGAGGGTTTCCGGCCAATTCAGGCCGTTTATTCAGGGTTTCGACAGGTCCATGCCAGCGGGAACCAGCGTCAGCGATTACATAAAGGAAGAACTAGAGGCACTGGACCAGGTCGGGGTCGAAGGTTATCTCATCTGGAACCCAAAATCGAACTACGGATCCTTATGGAAAGCTCTGCGGGAAAGAAGTTAATGGGCTTATATAGGAGCTTTAAAGAAAAACCAAAAACCCCGTCGTGCTGACGGGGTTTTTTCTGCAAAGTTACGGTTATTCTGAAAATTGGGTCGGTTTCCTAGGATTCTACTCCTCTTCTTCGCCGTTTGAGTTCAGTGCCTCGTGAATCTCCCTTATCCTTTCATCGGCCCGGGCAAATATAGTTCCCTCTTCGAATTTCCCGTCCACCCGTTCAGCGCCTGCAGGGGTATCCGTCAGGATCTCCAGTCCCTCACTTACCGTTTTCACCGGGTAAATGTGGAACTCTCCCGCCTCGACCGAACCTATTACCTCGTCGTTCAGCATCAGGTTATCGACGTTCTCCTCAGGCAGTATTACTCCCTGGTCGCCGGTTAAGCCCTGCTGCTTGCAGACTTCATAGAACCCTTCGACTTTTTCCTTAGCGCCGCCAATCGGCTGAATTTCTCCTTTTTGGTTAACAGAACCCGTAACGGCTATTCCCTGATTTATTTCGAGATCCGCAAGTCGAGAAATGATGGCGTAAAGTTCGGTACTCGATGCGCTATCCCCGTCTATCTTGGAGTAACTCTGTTCGAAAGCGAGGTTGGCCGTCAGTGATAGTGGCTTGTCATAGGCGAATTTCTGTCCGAGATAACCTTTGAGGATCATTACACCTTTAGTGTGGGTATTCCCGGATAGGTCAGCCTCACGATCAATATTTACTACACCTTCTTTTCCGGCGTAGACGTTAGCGGTAATTCTGGCTGGCTTACCAAAGGTAAAGTCTCCCGTATTCAGGACGGAAAGGCCGGTTATCTGACCGACTTCCTCGCCTTCCGTATCGATAAATATCTTATCGCGGTCTATGTATTCCTGAACTTTGTCCTTGAACAGACCCCGACGCTCTATTTGTTCCTCCATGGCCTTCTTGACGTGGCTCTGGTTTACGTATTCGGCGTCTTCCTGTTTTGCCCAGTAGCTCGATTCCTTGACCAGTTCCGTTATTTCACTGAATTTGGTCGAGAGCTTCTCCTGGTCCCGGGCCATTTCGGAGGAGTACTCAACGACTTTTGCGGCTCCCGAAGAGTCAAAGTGCTTCACTTCGGAGTTATTGTCGGCCTGGTCGTTGATGAATCGGGCTATTTTTTCCTCTCTGGGCTCTTCCCAGTCCATTTCGTTGTCGAAGTCGGATTTAACGTTGAACAGCTTCTGGAAGTCCTCTTCGAAGCTATTGAGGATATTGTAAATTCTCCGATTGCCAATCAGCACGACCTTTATACTGAGCGGTATTGGTTCGGGCTCTAGACCCTTTGATGATGCGTAACCAAGCATCTGTGCAGGGTCCTCGATCTTTATTTCACCCTGGTTGAGTGCTGTCTTCAGGCCCTCCCAGCTCAAGCCGTATCGAAATAGGTTTTTGGCTTTTAGAACCAGATAACCGCCATTAGCTCGATGCAGGGCACCGGGCTTGATCATCGTAAAGTCCGTCGACATCATCCCAAACTGGGCCTGTTTTTCAACGGCTCCGAATAAATTGGGGTAAGTGGCATTGTCCTCTACCACTACGGGGGCCCCTTCCGTGTCCCCGTTATTGACAAGAACGTTGACCCGGTACTTGACGAATTGATCCTGGCCGGAGGCCATCTGGGCCATCATGCCTGGCTGCTTTCCCGAGTTCTGATTTGTAAAATCGTCTATATTGTCCAGGATGTCTTCTTTTACCTCATGAAGGTAATCCACTACTTTTTCTTTGTCCGTGTACTTTTCCTGGAGTTTTCGGAGCATCGGGTCTAGGAGGAAGGATATAGCTTCTTTCTTTAAATCCTGAATCCTTTCGTCCCTCTCTTCTTCGGCTTCCATGACCTTCTGCATCGTTTCCTGGATCAGGTTCTGGAGTTCCTCCTGCTCGTCTTCCAGTTTTTCCCGTCGCTCGTCCTCGAGTTCGCTAAACTGTTGCTGATCCATCGGTTCTCCGTCTTCTCCTTTTGGCACGGTATTTAACCCAAAAGGAGTGCGCTGAAGAATAAAACCCCTCTCGGAAGCTTCTTCCTCAAGTTCCTCGAAAAGCCCCTGTTTTTTCTGGTTGAATTCGTTGTTTATCGCTTCCTTTCTTTGCTTGTACTCCCCGGTTTCGAAAGTATCGGAGACTCCGTCCTCCAGGTGTTCAATCAGCTCGTCCATATCCTCCCTGAACTCACACCCTTTTCCAGCCTCCAGTCTGATGAACTTAGGCTTATCCGGGTTCTCGAAGTTATGGACGTAGCATATATCCGAAGGAGGTTCCTCTTCCTTGCTTGCCCGGGATAGAAACTTGTTGATCGCCGAGTTTTTACCGGTACCGGGCTGACCGGCCACATATATGTTATACCGGTTTTCGTCGTCTTTGACTCCCAGCCCAAGCTCTATAGCTCCCAGGGCTCTATCCTGACCAATAATCTCCTTTAAAGGGTCGAGATCTTCCGTCGTCTCGAAAGAAAAGTCATCGGGTGAACACGTTCTACGCAAATCCGAACTACCAAGTTCTCTTGTCATCATTAATCCTCCTTACGAAAAATGGTAAAGGAGCGGTTCATTCAGTTCAATTGAGAGGTTAGTCCTTATGGACCACGTTCACGTCGGGTGCCGCTATCGAGGGGGCCTTTAGCCCTCCCATAACCCATTCCTCTTTTTCCCCAACTTCGATATCCTGGCCAAGTAGATCGTAAACGTTGCCGGCGATCATAGTGTTTTTTACCTTTCCGGTTATTTCTCCACCTTCTATCTTATAAGCCACTGACACGTTGTTGGAAAACTCTCCGGAGAGAGTGTTGCCCTGACCCAGCCCCAGAACCTGGTCCACCATTAGCCCGGTATCAATATCCGAAATCATTTTTCCGGCTGTTTTGTCCCCTGGTCCTACCAGTAAAGAAGTCGGGCTGGTGCTGGGCGGAGAACCGAAATTCCCTCCGCTGATTAGCCCTCCTTTTAAGCCGTTTCCGGTTGGTTTTTTGCCGGCCAATCCGGCGGTCTGGAGGTCGTACATAAAGTTCTTTACCTCTCCTTCGCCGATTAGAGTCGTCTTTTCGACGGGTAGGCCCTCGTCGTCAAAACTCCGACGGGACGGAGCCCCTTCAATCGATCCGTGGTCCATCAGGGAAAGGTTTTCAGAAAAGAGGCAGTTACCGAGTTTATCTCCCAGAGGAGAAGTCCCCTGATAAACGTTCTTTCCGTTAAAACCAGCCAGGAGCGGGACCAAGAGAACCAGAATACCTCTCGGGGTAAAGACGACCGGGAACGATCCACTCTCTATTTCGGATTCGGACCTGGCCCACTTTAACTTCTGAATCGCCCTATTTCCCAGGTCCTCCGGGTCGAAACTTTTCAGCTTTTGGGCAACTTCGGATTCTCGAAAGCTAAAAATATCTTCCTCACCTACGTCCTTTACCTCGAGCGACAGAGAAATTCCGGACCTCTTTTCCTCTACGTCCAGGCCATTGCTGTTTAGTACCCGTATTTCGTCAACGGTCCTGTTTAAATCCATATTGAGTTCAAGCCCGTCCTCGAACTCGTTTAACTTTTCGGTTAATTTTCTCCCGTAGTTTATCAAATCTCCCGGTGTCAGTTTTGAAACCTCTGGATCAAAAGTAGAAACGTCTCCGGCTTCGCTTGACCCGGGGAATTCAAAACCGGCCTCATCCCCGAATTTCGCCGTATTTGTTGCCCTCTGTATTACCTGATCCGGCTCGTCCCAGTTAGTCGTAGAGGAAAACCCAAGCCTTCCGTCCTTGATTACACGAAGAGCAGCTCCGGACGTCTCCACGCCCTTTACCGACTCCAGTTCACCCGATTCGAACTTAACTGGAATTGAGCGACTATTTATTTGGAATACTTCAGCACTGTCCGCCTTTTTCATTGCCTTATTAAGCAGTTCCATTATCTTCCTCCTATGGTTACGTCTTCAATCCGCAGATGGGGTGACCCGTCGGTCACCGGAAGCGGCATCTGACCTCCCTTTCCGCAGCCACCAGCGGATCCAATTATATCGAGATCGTCCCCTATGCCGGTTATGTTTGCCAGCGATTCGAATACGTTACCGGTCAAAACTACGTCTCGCACCATCGGTCCTATCTCCCCGTCCTCTATCAGGTGTCCGTATCCGGCGCTGAAAGTAAACTGCTCCAGCTGCGTCTGGCCGCCGTAGGCGTCTTTTGCGTATATCCCGTGATCGATTGAACCGATTAGCTCGTCAAAAGATTTATCCCCTTCTTCAATATACGTATTGGTCATTCTAACTATCGG
>CAZWZR010000120.1:0-5449 GCA_964638365.1 uncultured Thermotogae bacterium
GGAGTTGTTCGCGTCCCTTATGCCGGGCACAAGTGCCTCCCTCGCGATCTTCGCGGTACCAAGTATTCCCCATTTTGCTTTGCCTTTCGAATTCATTATACGAAATAGCACCTCCTGAACCGTAAAAGGTTACCAGTTACCAAAGCGTGAAAATAAACCACCTATCCGATGATTATTTAAACCCAACAACACCAGAACCGTTCTCTTGAACAATTGTCTTATTGAACCCCAAACTCCGAACTTCTAACTAGTTTTATCCCTTAACGGAACCGGCGAGCAAACCCTTGATAAAGTACCGTCCCATGAAAATATAGATGAGCAAAACCGGCAGGGCTGCCAGCAGGGAGCCAGCCATTGGCAAGTTCCAATTAACCGCCTGTCCTCCGGCCAGCTGCGCAAGTCCAACGGTTATCGGATTAGAGGAATGTCCAGTTAAGGTAATTCCCCACAGGAATTCGTTCCAAATCTGGGTAAACTGCCAGATCACCACGACAACGAAACCCGGAAGCGAAAGGGGCAACATTATCCGTCGGTAAATACCGAAGAATCCTGCTCCGTCTATTTGTGCCGACTCGATCATCGATTCCGGTATCCGGGCATAGAAGTTCCGAAATATCAGGGAGGTTATCGGGATACCGTAGACAATGTGAGCAAGGGCGAGACCCGGAATACCTCCGTAAAGACCGAGCTGCCTCAGAACCCGGAAAAGCGGGATCAATATTATCTGATAGGGGATAAACATGCCGAACAATACCAGCGTAAAAACGATCTCGTTGCCGGGGAGTTTCCATTTCGAAAACACGTAACCATTCAACGATCCGATAATCGCCGAAATTATCGTGGCAGAAACGGCAAGATAGACGCTGTTCATGAAGTTCGGTCCAAGTTTTTTGTAGGCAGAAGCAAAGCTTCTCCAGTTTATATCTGCCGGAGGCTGCCATGCGGTGGCCAGACTAATATTTGCCGGGTGTTTAAGAGCTGTAATTATCGTCATATAGATAGGCATAATGTAGATGAGGGCAAATAACACGAGAGCTGTATATATCACCACTTTGCCCCAGTCCAGTTCTTTTAACATTTATGCCCTCCTTTCCCGGTAAGCGCTGATCAGGTAAGGTACGATAAATACCGCGACCAATAAAAATAGTACAACGGCAATTGCTGCTCCTTTGGCGAAGTTATTCGCTCTGAATGTAGTTAAGTACATAAGTACAGCTGGATGACTGGTCTGTGCGTTATCGGGCCCTGTCATGGCGAATATCAGGGCAAACATCTTCAATGAAATATGGGCCAGTATGATGACAGCGCTCATGGTCATCGGTTTGAGAATCGGTATCGCTACGTTGACGTAGTACTGGAACTGGTTGGCACCGTCAAGCCGGGCAGCTTCCCTTAAATCTTCGGAAATCCCTCGTAGACCGGCGAGGTATAGAGCCATGGTATAGCCCGAATACTGCCATATGGCGGTAATTATTATACCTATAGCAGCCAGGTTAAAGCCGTGCTGCTCGGGCATTGGAAGAATTTCTGGAGTAAATCTAGCCCCCCAGAATGCCCAGAGAAAAAGTAGGCCGGTCGGGATTAGACCAAGCAGCCCCTTCTTCTTCAATCCCCTTCTCCACTGGCGAGAAGCAATAAATAAAAAAACCACCCCGACGACTATCGCCGTAATTTGTGGCAGGTTTTGCCAGTTGAAATTCAGGATGGATTGTCTGCTGTTCAACCAGCGAAAACCAAGCGCGGGCAGGCCGACCATTTCAGGTAACGTGTTCACCCCACCTCTGGGGGCGAGAAGCCAGCGCCAGATAGTTCCGGTAACGATAAAGGAGAGGGACATTGGATAAAGAAAGATCGTCCTGAATACGCTTTCACCTTTTGGCCCCCTGTCCAGCAATATGGCCAGGACCAAGCCGATACCCAATGCTCCCGAAACGAGAAACACAGTATAGAATACCGCGTTCACCAGATCCTGCCTGAACCTCGAATTTAGAAACCCGGAAAATAGCTCTCCGTAATTCTTCAGTCCGATTAAGTTTAAATCCGGGTTCTTGGTCAGAGCCGCACCTTGACCCCAGTCCGTCAGAGAAACGTAGACAGTCTGCCCAATGAACCCGTAGACAAAGATACCAATAAGGATCAACGAAGGCAGAATCACCAATAGGGCGGCTGTCTTATCACTCGATAATTTCATTATTTAACACCCTTATAAAAAAGGAAGCCCGGGGCCGTCCCGGGCTTCCTGCTGAATCAGCTTTACTGAATGTCGTTCTGTTTTGCAATTGCCTGAGCGGCGTTAGCTGCCCTTTCAGGATTCCTGCTATCCAGGAATATTTCCATTACATCGGCAAAGCCGTTCATGAAGCCTTCGTTAGCGGCTGCACCGTGAGCCAGACTGCCGACCAACCTATCGGAACTGAAGTCCTCGGCGGCCGACTGCGAGTATACGCTGTATTTGGAGAGGTCACTGTCCAGCCTGGGCGAGATCGAACCCTTTAGCGGGTTGAACGTATCGGAACCTTCTTTGGACCCGAGCAGCTTCAGGAAGGCCACTGTGTTTTCCCGATGCGGGGCGCCTTTGGGCAGGCCAAACGAGTCCGATAGGAGCATGAATTCCCCTTCCGTACCAGGTGAAGCGGCCCAGCCAAAGCCCTCTTTCGGCTCGAGTTCCAGAGTGGTATCCATGTAACCAGCAGCCCAGTCACCCATGACGTTGAAGGCGGCGTCACCCTCCACTACGAGATCGGTAGCTTGCTGCCACGACAGGGAAGAATAGTCGTCGTTTACGTATTCCATTATCTCATCCAGCTTCTCCCAGACGGCTATACCTTCTTCGCTGTTGAAAGCCAGTTCGCCTTCCCAGAGTGCTTCCCAGTTGTCCGGACCGAGAACATCAAGAGCGACGGATTCCCACAGGTGGTTGACGGTCCAGTTGGTACCAAGTGCCAGCGGAGTTACACCTTCTTCCTCGAGTTTCGGAGCGATCTCCAGGAATTCGTCCCAGCTGTTAGGAACCTCAATTCCCCACTCATCGAGTTTGTCGGGCATGTACCACATTACGTTAGATCTGTGAATAGTAATCGGTACGGACCAGATTCCCTCTTCCGTGCTGGCAAGGTCGATCAGCTCGTCGGGGAAGGCGTCCATCCAGCCCTCTTCCTCGTAAAGCCAGGTCAGGTCCTCCATCCTGTCGGCCGTCACCCAGGTACCTATGAGTTCCTGTCCGGCGTGAACCTGAAAGCTATCCGGCGGGTTACCACCAAGCATTCTCGTCTTCAGGACGGCCTTCGCATTCACGCCCGACCCACCGGTGACGGTTGCGTTTATGACCTCTACGTCAGGATATTTTTCCTCGTAAAGGTCAATTAGTGCTTGAAGTGCCGGGCCTTCGTTTCCAGCCCACCAGGAGAATATTTCGAGCTCACCAGAGAGGTCTTCGCCTGAGTCCCCGTGCGAGGAAGCAACAGCTACCAGCGAAGTGCCGAGCAAACCAATTGTAAGCAGAGCAATTAGGGTTATTAGAACTTTTTTGTCTTTTAACATTTTTCACCCTCCTATGGGTTAGTTATAGGTGTAAGGTCGAAAAGAAAACGCCGGATTGTTACTCTTTTTCACCCCCAGGTTTTCTACTGTTTTAGCTCTTCATTAAAGTGGAAAACTTTTTTGGATCAAGGAGAGATTTGTTGTAGTAGTTTATTACCGCTCCCCGGGTAACCGACCTATCCTTATCCAGCGGTTCTCTAATTTCCACTTCTTCCAACCCCATTGTATTTTCCAGGTCATCAGTAAACCGATCAAGCTCTCCCATTACTTCATCGGAGACCTCCGGGAAAGCGTCAAAATCGACAATCAAGAGGGACGGGCTAAATGCGAAGACGAGGTCTTTAACGTTCTGCTGAATCGCCTCTACAACTGATCCGGGAACGGAAAATCCATCGTTTTCGTTCAGCTCACTGTTAACGAAGCTTTCCAGGCAATTGGTATTACCGCAGTTGGTCTCCGGAGTACCGGCTTGACCATCAGGCGGAGCCACGGACATATGGCCGAACTCTCCCGCACTTCCTTCGCCACCTAGAAAAAGCTCCCCGCCAATCGCTATACTGCCACCAATTCTAACGGATGGCCGACGTTTGCCGCTCAATCTCGCGGAAAAATAAAGCGCCACGTGGCCTGGATCTTCAATCGGCCCAAGTCTGTCGAGCTCTGAGAGCAACTGCAGGTCGACATCGTTGCCAAAACTGGTAGGGAATCCGAATTCTTCCTCGAGCGGGCCTTTCAGCTCGATATCCAGCGGATCATCAAACCTGCTGAAAGGGCGGAAACTACCTCCCTGCACCACACCTGAAGCAGCAATACCGGCTCCAACGATCGAACTCTCTTCAAGTCCCTCGTGGTAAGTCAGGTCCTTCAATTCCTGGCTTAATTTTTCTTTCAAATGAAAAACCGGTCTTTCCTTGAGATCCTCAAGATCTACGTAAGTCCCTTTGCTCGCGACCATTCTTCGGGACAGGTCGTATAGCGCGATTCTCAGATCTGGAATCTCCAGATCGACGCCAAGTCCGTAAATAGATTTATTGTTTAACCCGAAGGTAACGGGTTTACGGCCGGTAGGTATGTCCTTACGCCCTTTCTCATTGACGAGCTTCCTGGCAATCAAATCGGATAGAGCTTTGGCAACCGTCGGAGTGCTCAGGTCGGTGGTTTCCGAAAGCTCTTTTTTGGTCAAAGGCGAGTTGTAATAAAGTTCTCTGAATACCCTCAACTGGTTCACGTGTTTGCTCTGGTTGCTATCCGTGAAAGAGTTCTGAGTGTTTAGCATAAATTATTAAAAATGTTTTAAAAAGAGTTTTTAATTCTGAACCGAAAGATTTGTACCTTCATGTAACTACATTATAGAAAGGCATAGAGGATTTTCAAGAAGTTGATATATATTTTTAAAGCCTTTTGTTTTCTTTTTAGTTATGGCTCTTTGATCCGAACTTACTGAAGTTCTGCAACTCCGTCCAAAAATTTTAGGATACCGGGCTCTCAATTCCCGAAATTTAATTTGGCAAGCGGGAACCGCTATGATATAATACTTGTGATAATTGTGAGCGTGAATATTTGTACAAAATGGTTTTTCAATATCCAGCTAGATGTGTACGCCGAATAACGAAGAGTATTTTACTCTAATTCTCCGTAACAAGGGGGTATACGATGAACAATATCTACAGTCTCTCCGAATGGGATCTGAGAAAACTGGTTAATAACCTGTCCGATGACAATTACATCTTTTTGCCTGTTCAGTGTCGACAAGCCGAAGGAAATAGGAGCAGATGGGAATTCGTCAGGTGGGACCCCAAAGAAACACGATTTCAACTAAATTGCCGGAGGACGGACGCCCTCTGTTTTGACTTCTTCTTTCCTCCCAACAACATCATGCATACTTTCCCCGAGGGCCAGCCCGGCGATG
>CAZWZR010000121.1:0-5441 GCA_964638365.1 uncultured Thermotogae bacterium
TCCTCGGTAGTCAGGTATTCGGGGTTTAGCTCCTCGAGAAAAAGCAACTCCTCTTCTGTAGAGGCCCCTGCTATTACTGAAACTCTCGTCTCATCGGGCAGGGATCTATAAAGGTGCCGGAGCGGAGCTACTCCATAGCCACCTCCGACAAGCAGACAATTGTCGGAAGACAGCGAAAATCCGTTTCCAAACGGTCCTCTTAGCCCCAGTTCGTCGCCCGCTTCCAGCTGGTGGAGCTTCTCCGTTGTCGCACCCCTGCTTTTGACGGTCATTTCGAATTCCGGGCCAAACGCCCCGGAAACGGCAAGGGGGACCTCTTCCGAACCGGGCAGCCAGACCATCAAGAACTGCCCCGGTTCGGCCTCCGCGGAGAGGTGGTCCCGCACCCGAAAAGTTTTGACGGTCGGTGACTCCCGACGGACCCCTTCTATCTCACGTACCCTCAATTCTTCACCGATCATCGCTGTTTTAAATGGAAGATTAATTATTCTGAAGAAGCTGGTTCGTAATCTCTTCTTCGTTCATCAGGTTATCACAGTAAAGGCACCTGACGCTCAGCGGGTCTTCTTCCGTTACCTCGAAGCGCGTTTCCACCGGCTCCCTTTCCTGGTTGGTTATACAGTTCGGATTGCTGCAGTTAAATATACCCTCTAGCTTTTCCGGCAGTTGAACTATGTCCTTGCTCTCCACTTGAAAGGACCGGATCAAATTGATCGTCGCCTCGGGAGAAATAAGCGAAATCATCGCGCTCTCCGTGGGAGTAAGAAACCTATCCTCTACCTTCAACAGGTCTTTCTCGCCCATTTTCTCGCTATCGACCCGGATTGCTATGGTTATCGCGTTCTCGTCCTCCTCGCCCAAACCAAGTATCTCAAAGACCTTCAAAGCCGAGCCGGGAGCGATATGATCGATAACCGTACCGTTCTCGATTCTGGTAATTTTCATCTCCTGCTTATCTTCTGCCATGGTATCACCTACCGTTTATATCCAGTAACATCGATATTAGCGCCATCCTAACCGGAACCCCGTTTCCGGCCTGGTCGAAAAAGACGGTGTTATCGAGCTCATCTACATCCGTATCCACCTCAGTAACACGGGGAAGCGGGTGAAGCAAGGTCGGGTCTCCGCACCGTTCGAGCAGGTCCCTGTCTATTTTGTAGGCATTAGCTACTTTTCTGTACTCCGCCATGTCCGGGAAGCGTTCCTTCTGAATCCGGGTTGCGTAAACGAGGTCCGCTTCGCTCATCGAACCTTCAAGGTCATTTGTCTCTTTCGGACTCAAACCAGCTTTTTCGAGTTCCAGCAACAAATCGTCCTTCATCTTCAGCCGGTCAGGAGAATTCAGGATCAGTTCGACGTCGTATCTCGTCAAGGCCCTGGAAAGGGATCTGGTCGTTCTGCTATAGCGTAAATCTCCGGCCAGGGTTATCGTCTTGCCGTCGATTTCTCCCAGTTCCTTTCTTATCGTATAGAGATCCAGCAAAGTCTGGGTTGGATGATTTGCACTCCCGTCACCGCCATTGATAACAGGAATATCCAGCAACTCCGACCCCAGCTTTGCCGACCCTTCGCTCGGATGGCGCATTACCATTATGTCAACGTACTGCTCGACCGTCCGCAGAGTATCGGCAAGGGTTTCTCCCTTTTTGACACTGGACCCTTCCGTTGAAGAAAAACCTATGGTATCTCCCCCCAGGCGCTTCATCGCCGCCTGGAAGCTCAGCCTGGTTCTCGTGCTCGGCTCAAAAAAGAGCGTCCCCAGCAAACGACCCTTCGCAAATTCATTGCCCATGTTCCTGAACTTTTCCATAGCCCGGGCTTTGTCCATGATGATATCGAGGTCTTCTCTGGACTTGTCCCTGATAGTGATAAAATCGGTACCCGCAAAAGGATTCGGCAAACCAATCACCTCTTCTTCAAATAATTCTTAACTTTTTCTACCATCTCGTCCGAGATCCTTTCCAGACGACCCAGTTCTTCAACTATCGGTTCTATATTAGCTAGCTTTAAAAGCTCGATCCCTTCTTTTTCCAGGTTTCTCGCCCCTCCTTCGGTCCTATCCACCAGCACTGCAACCTGATTCACCTCTCCCCCTGACTCTCGGACGGAATTTGCGGCGGAAATTACGCTACCACCTGTGGTAATGATGTCATCGACGAGAAGAAGGACATCTCCTTCGTCCATCTCGCCCTCAATCTTCCTCCCTTCTCCGTGGGATTTACTTTTCTTCCTTACGTAAGTGAGCGGCTTACCGGTTCTCTGCGCCAGCAGTGTTCCAAAGGGAAGCCCTCCGGTAGGCACGGCACAAATCGAGTCTAATTTTTCGGATTTTGCCTCTATCAATTCCGCAGCCAGGTCAGTAGCACGGGAAAAGAGTTCGGGATGTGAAGGCAACAGCCTCAAATCAACGTAATAAGGGCTCTTCTTCCCCGAAGTAAGGGTGAACTCCCCAAAATCCAGACAATTGCTATCCCATAACAGCGGGGCTAGCTCCCTGCTCCTTGATTCGATCGAGTTAACTTCTTTGCCCATTATCTTCCGTCTGCCTCGTCCATTTTTTTCTTTAATTCACCCGCTGCTCGAGCTGGCCTATCTGCCTGATAGATGCCGCGGCCTACTATCTCGAAATCGGCCCCCGCCCTGATGGCGTCGCCGGGTTCGCCTCCCTGGGCACCAACCCCAGGTGTCAATAAAAGCACGTTTTCTCCAACCCAGGACCTCGCCTGGGAAACCTCTTCCGGCCTGGTTGCAGGGGCAACCACCCCATCGGCCCCTCTGTTCCTTGCGAAGTCCGCCAGCTCGTCCGCCACGGGAGTTATGAATTGCTTACTTCCCGGGTGAGACATATTTATTACAAGTATAACTCCGCCCTGGTGCTCTTCTGCGACTTCGAACAGGCCATCCAGCCCTTTTTCGTATCCGACGAAGGGGTGTGCGATTATCGCCTGAAACCCCATCTCCATAGCCTGCGTACCAATCCACTTACAGGTATTATCGATATCGGCAACTTTGAAGTCGGCAATGGGGAGAACGTTGGTCCGATCGAGCAACTCCGACGTCAGGTCCGGCCCAAGCGTGAGTAAAAGCGGGTAGTTTATCTTAACCGCGGCAATATGCTCGTCAACGTCCTGTAAAAGGGAAAGGGCATCCTGGTAGACTTCACTCCTTTTTTCATCTCTCTCGGCTTTGGAAAGCGAATAGAGTGGGCGAGAGAGGTCGAGAGCAAAGATCAAATTGGAATCTAGTTCCTTACTTCTCTTCGTAATTTTCTCTTTGAATCTGTTCATTTCTATATATCAGCCTCCGGGGTGGAATTCTAAGTGAAGGAAAATCACATCCTGCCTGGTTCACGGTGCCTTCAGCTTTTCCAGTTTAGAATAAACTTCTTAGGATTTTGAGTCTCAGGCAGTCGCTCAAGCCACCACGATCAAAATTGAAACTATATTCCAGAAAGTTTATCGGAAAGGATTAATTTTGCAAGTGCCTTTCAGTCTTTTCTTAACGCGACCCAGATCCTGCCGGAATCATCTTCGGGAGGGTTAAAGCCCTCGAGGTCATCCCAGACATCCTCCACGTGAAAGCCAACCTCGGACGCCAGCCTTTTTACTTCCCCCAGTTCGTACCCCCGTTCTTTATGAATCTCTTCGTGTTTTTCCCATCTTTCACCGTCCCGCTGAAAAAATGTTATTTTAAGTTCGGCTATCTTCCTCGACGGGCGGTAGTCGGTTCTGTGGACCTCAAAAAGGTCTGGATCATCCCGCTGGACGTAACTCTCCTCCTGTTGCCATTCTTCCTTCAAACCATAAACCGTATTCATGTCGAAAACGAAGTAACCACCGTCCCGAAGAGAAGAGTAAGCGCTTTTCAGGGCTTCTCTCAGATCGTACGCAGTTAGCATATAATTCATGCTGTCGAACCAGCTAGTAACCAGATCGAACTCGGAATCAAGGGTCAAATTCCTCATATCGCCCTGGAAGAACCTGACATCTCCATCATTTTCTTTGGCCTTTTCCCGAGCTATCCCCACCATCTCCTCCGATTTGTCCACGCCAACAACTTCGAAGCCTAACTCCGAGGCTTCCAGACCGAACGTACCTTCCCCGCAGGCAAGATCGAGGATACTGCGAGCCCTGTGATTTAGCTGACCCAGCAAGTCAGGGAGTCTATTCGCCATGTACCTGCTATAAGCCGGGTATGAACCGGCAGTGTAGATCTCTGCAAATTCGGCGTAGTTCTCTTGCATAGTCGTAGTCTACCCTCTTAAGAGATAATTTAAATCATGACCTAAGATTTTAGGGCGAAGAATTAGAACTGTCCTTTAAGCTTTTTCCGGACTTCCGGGGTCTGAAGTTTCTGAATAGCACGTTTCTGAATCTGCCTGACCCTTTCCCGGCTGATATCAAAAACCTTGCCGACCTCATCCAGCGTCCGGGGGTGGTAGTCCTTCAGGCCGTAACGTAGCTGGAGGATCCTCTTCTCCCTGTCGGTCAGGAATTCCTCAAGCACTTCCTCTAGCCTGTCCGTTACCAGTTTGTCCAGCGTCTCCTCCTCGGGCCGAGGTGCGCTTTCGTCGGCGAGCATATCCCCGAGCACGTTTCCTTCGGGGGTATCATTACCCAGGGGTTTATCCAGGGAGGTAGTCTTGTGAGCGGATTTTTTCGCCTTAAGTACTTTTTCTTCGTCCACGTCGAGTTTTTCCGCGATTTCCTCGACAATTGGCTCCTCGCCGTTTTCGTTTATGTGCTTCTGTTCCAGTTTGTATATTTCTCGAATCAGCTCATTCATGTGGGCAGGGATTCTGATGGTCCTCGATTGGTTATTGATGGCCCGAAATATCCTCTGGCGGATCCACCACGTTGCGTAGGTGCTAAACTTGTACCCTTTCGTGTAGTCGAACTTCTCTATCGCCCGCATCAATCCGAGGTTTCCTTCCTGAATCAAATCGAGAAAAGGTAAGCCGTAGTTTCTGTACTTCTTTGCGATACTTATTACCAATCGAAGGTTGTGTCGAGCCAGCTCTTTTTTCGCCCCTTCATCCCCTTCTTCTATCCGCTTTGCAAGCTCTACCTCTTCCTCTCGAGAAAGGATGTCTTCCTTGACTTCGTTGAAATACCTCTCAAGGTTTTCGTCCGTCAAGTTTGCCTCCTTGAGGCCGGATAAAGGAACCAGCGAAAGGGTGAGCCACGCCGATGCTTCTACCAAACATTTAAAAAGCCAGCATTCTCAGCTCCCGACCCCCATTAATAGCAATTTCATATAATGTTAAACAATGAAACCTCATAGTCAAAATAAAATAACCATAATATTTTTCGGCCACTTTCGAACACTTTTAACTCAGCCTGATAGCTGGCTAACATCACTACTGTGTTATCGGTTTTTTCGGATAGATAGTGTAGAAATAACTGTGTAAAATTAACTTATAGCTTTGGAAACCGTTCGAC
>CAZWZR010000122.1:0-5429 GCA_964638365.1 uncultured Thermotogae bacterium
TGGCTCATTCTACTGCCAACCGGGGCGCGGACCATCTTTACGCCTTACCTACAATAGACTTAACCAACAACGAAGAAGTCGGGGAAAGCTTCTTCTCCGAATGTATGCCAGAGGTACTTGATCACGTGGATGAAACCTGCAAGCCCGATATGATCGTCTTTACTGAAGCTTATAATGCGATATCCGATGCCCTGGGTGTCTGCAAGTTTTCAACAACCGAGAACTTTGCTCTTTATCCCGAAGATCTTGCAAAAGGACTCAGTACGTTCGAAGAATTTGATCTTGACGGCAAGGCCTTGATCGAGGCAGGAGAGAGAATTGTAAATCTCGAACGTATGTATAATCACCGTCATGGCATAGATAGATCGGACGACCAATTACCGGAGAGAATACTGGAAGAGAAAATGTCCATTTACGATATGGACACCGGTGAACCGTTGGAAGAAGGATTGGAAGTGGATCTAGAATCGATGCTCGACCGGTACTACGAATTGAGAGGCTGGACCCAGGACGGAATACCTAAACCCGCCAAACTCGATGAATTAGAACTGGGCAGTTTAATTGAAGATATATAAACAACGCATCCGACAAATTTTACAGGATTAAAAGTCAATTTGTATAAGCGAAAGCGAAGTATGAATTTTATTTTTTGTTGCACGTATTCCTTAACTTAGGTAAAATAATCATCGGATTGTAATTGTATGACAGCTTTACAAAACATAAGGAGGAAAAGTATGCCAGAAGATCAAATATTGGTGAACCTGAAAGAAGCCGTTAAAGAGATGGACCAGGAAGCCGCAGAAGAGGCGGCTCAAAAAGTGGTTGATGAGGATAGGGATATCCTCGAAGCAATAGAAGCTGCCACCGAGGCAATAAGAAAGGTGGGCGACAGATTCCAGGAAGGAGAAATATATTTGCCCGAACTTACCTGGGGGGCAGAGGCAATGCAAGGGGCAATGGACATTCTTAAGCCACATTTAGAAGATAAGGACGCATCAGAGACCAGTAAGGTACTCATAGGTGCAGTCAAAGGGGATATACATGACGTCGGTAAAAACCTTGTAGACATAATGCTGGACATATCCGGCTTTGAGGTGGAGAATATCGGTACGGATATTCCTTCAATGGATATCATCGAAAAAGCCGAAGATATGGGTGCGGATATCATTGGCTTGTCTGCTTTAATGACTACTTCTATCCCTTACCAAAAAGAGGTAATCAATTTACTAGAAGATATGGATAAAAGGAAGGAATTCTACGTAGCCGTTGGTGGTGGACCTGTCTCGAAAGAGATAGCCCAGGATATGGGAGCTGACATCTGGGCTAAGAATGCGGCAGGTGCAGTAAAAGCTTGTGAACGAGCACTGAAATCGCCTTCGAAGCCTTCGGAAGATTTTGTCTGTGAGGAGGATTAATATGTCTATCGATAAAGATTGGATGTTAGAAGTCCTTGATAGGACCAATACAGGAAAAGTGGTGAAGGAAAAAAAATGGAACAATCGAATTATGCCCCAGACGATAATGGAAATCGTAAGGGAATATGACCTTAAGGGCACCTGCGATCCGGAGAACCCGATAAACCAGGACGATGAACTCGCTGATCGCTATTTTGAAGCTGGTCTTGCTGCTGCCGAAAAACTGGGCATGCTCTGCACTGATACCCACAGGGTCGTGGATTTTTCGAAAGACGAAATCCTGGAACGTATTGACGAAGCACCAGCTAGCTTTAACCTTGGCAAGGGCAAAGAGGAAGTAGAGTTTAAGACCAGAGATATCGAGGACGAAGTCGAGCCCAAAATGATAGCACCATTGAGCATAGTGGTTAGCGAGGAAGACTTCGTCCCGATGGTTGAAGCGATAGCCAGTGTGGACGAAGTAGACGTTATGGAAGGCCCTTCTCTGGAAACAGTCTGGGGAAGAGAGTTGAAATCAGGGGTCCCGCATGAGCTGCTATCAGGAAAATACCAGGCCGAATTAATGAAAGAAGGACTTGAGCGAGCCGGAAGAGAAGGTCTTGGTTTATTCGCTGTAGGCAGTTCAACTACTGAATACGGGTTTTTAGGTGGTTTTGGTATACCCAACGGATACGATCCGGACAAAGATATTTCCTTAATACTTTCGCCGGCGGGGGTCAAAACTTCATACGAGTCCCTTTTCAAGCTCGCTCAAACTTACAATGCCGGAGGAGAAAATATATATGCCGGTTCCTGGGTAATGTTAGGGGGTTATGCTGGAGGACCGGAAGGCACCACCGTAGCAGCAATAGCCAATAGCCTTTTGTTGTACACTGTATACCAGGCCTCAAACGGAGCCTGCTTCCCGCTCGATATGCATTACATGGGCAATACTGACGGCAAAAACCAATGGTCACTTGGGCTAACTTTCCAGGCATTGAGTAGAAACACTCACCTAGCCCTTAATTCAGTGTTAAATCAGGTCAACGGACCTTCAACGAAGGCCTTACTCTATGAAACTGCCGTGGGTATGATAAACCTGGCAGTATCAGGGGCTACTTCCTGTACGGGAACTCGATCAGCCGGTGGGAGGTTAACCAACCACTTAACTCCTCTTGAAATCGAATTTGCTGGAAAGGTCTTTAAATCCGCGACCGGGATAAGCCGCTCGGAAGCCAACGAGATCGCCAAAGAGATAATTCCAAAATACGAGGACGGACTTGAGGATCCCTCTGACGGCCAGAGCTTCAAGGAATGTTACGATCTTGAGAACCACCAACCGGGTGAAGAGTGGAAAAGGAAATACGATGAGGTAGTGGAAGAGATCTCTGACCTTGGTTTAACCCTGGATTAACGGATTACATAGTTTGAGACCGGAAAGGATGTCGGAGAAATGAATCCGTGTTCTCCGGCATCCTTACACTATTAACTAACTCCTAATTTACGACCCTCGATAGATGAATAAGGAAAGGGGGAGTTTTGTTCAACAAAAGGAAGTTAATCTGGAATAAATTAAAAGGGAAAGAAACGGATAGAACTCCATTCACAATGTACAAGTTTCTGCTCCCCTATGGACGGGAAGAGCGCGAACTACGAGAACAGGGTCTTGCTGTAATCCCATCCCAGTATATACATGAAGAAATAAATCCAAATACACGGATCAGTAGATCAAAAGAATTTAAGGGGTCAAAACTCACGATAAAAGAAACATGGGAAAATTGCCATGGCAAGGTAACTAAGAGGTCAAGGATTGAACCTGGCCATCAGAGCGAGTTTATCGTCGAGCATTTTATTGAAGAGGACCAGGACTATAAAGTGGTCGAAAAAACTCTTAAGGAGCGACAATATATACCTAGTTTCGAAAAGTACAACCGGGGAAATGAAAGGTTGGGAGAAGATGGAGTCTACTTCGCGAGGGGAAAAAAGACACCATATCAAAGGGCTTTCGTGGAATACACAGGTATAGAAAAGTTAAGTTACGACCTTCACAAAGAAAAAGAAGAGGTTTTTTCTTTTCTAGAAACCTTACAAGAAAAGCATCTTGAGTTAATAAATACTATAGCTGAATCAAAGGCTAAACTGATACATATAGACGACAATATTACAGCCCCCATGATAGGCAGGGACCGTTTTAAGAAATATTGCATGCCAGCTTACGAAAAATACACCGATATTTTTGCTCAAACTGGGAAGAAGATTATTGTCCATATGGATGGAAAGTTGAGTGACCTATCCAAAGAAATTGCAAATAGCCATGTTCCCGTAGTGGAAGCTTTCACTCCTCCTCCGGATGGGGATATGAAAGTAGAAACTGCTATTGAGCTCTGGGACGATAAGGTTATCTGGATGAATTATCCGGCATCCATATTAATAAAACCAAAAAAAGAAGTTGCTGAGTTTACAAAAAATTTGGTGGAAAAAATCGGCGGTGCTGATAACGTTATACTGGGAATAACCGAGGACGTCCCTGAAGAAAAGATATACCCCAGTGTCAGTACAATTTTGAGCGTTCTTTACGGATGATATTTTAGTCCGGCTCTTTACCTTTTATTAAGATAATTTCTCCTTCTTTGCCCTGCTCAAAATTTTCTCTAATTGGCTATCCTGGTTACGTGTCAAAGGCTCACCGTTATAAGAACCCATTAGGCTCTCAGCTTTATTCCGAGCCAGAGTTTTAGAATTTTCTTTCAGGTCAGTGTTAGTATTCTTCCTAGTTTTTCTATCCGCAAGCTCTGTAAGGAATTGTTCTTCTTCCCAGTGATTAAAAGTATGATTCTGATCAAAATAGCTACCCGACAAATGACCTACGGACTCAATAACGTCGAAAGCTAAAGTATCTTCGTTTACCTCAACCCCTTCAAGAAGCCTTAGAGCCATGCCATTCATCTCGTTATCTATTACCAGCTGAAGCGGGGACCAGATTTTTTCACTATCAAGACCACCACCATTGGTAATTATATCAGCGCCCCCTTCAGCACACATTACTATTTGCATCCCCTTCTCATATCCTGCCTGAACATCGGCTTTTTTGGAATCTGACCAGGGAAATTGAGTATGAGAAGGAATATCATACTTCGAAGCAAGTTGAGAAAAAGCAGCCCCAAAAACACCTATTTCAATCCCGCCAATTTGAGCATATGCATCTCTCATGTCCATGACATGGGGATAAGTAGCCAGAGTAACTCGTGATTCCGGTACTATAGTCTGTAGCATGATAAGAGCAGCCAGGTGCTCCGCGTTCTGGAGGACCAGTGAACCAGCCAGAGTCACCGGACTATTTGCTCCAAGCATAGGACTGCAGGTAACGCTTACCGGATGGCCCGAAGAGATAAATTCTTTAACACCCTCTATTTGTTTCTGAGAAAAGCATAGAGGGCTGATTGGGTTAAACTGACCATAAACTTCCTGCCCCGTTACCTCAGCCATCTCAACTATCCACTCGGCACTTTCCGCAAAATTCCCGCCTGCTATCACTTTTGAAGTATTACGGATAGCATTAGCGGTTATCCGCTCGTATAGGATTTCAGGGGGTGTATCAGCAAGACTTCCCGTAGGAGGAACAACTATATCGATGTGATCGAGGGAGTCAAGCAGACGAATGTACTCTCTGGCGTCCTCGCGGCGAGCCTCTCTCACCTTTCCCGATTTTATATCCCTGATATTTAAACCAGGACAATTTTGAAAAACGGGCTTAGAGCCCCCTACCTTAACAAAGTTATCCTTATTTCTCGCCTTAATCTTGAACTCTGAAGGAGCTTTGCTCACAGCTTTCTGTATCAGTGAACGAGGAAAACGGACCACCATATACTCCTCGTTCACACTACAACCAGCCCTTTCAAGTGTCTGCAGAGTAGTTTTGTCTTTAAATTTAACGCCTACTTCGGAAAGCACTTTTACAGTTACTTCATGAATTCGATCTGCTTCATGTTCCTTCAACATGTACAAAATTGTCATCCCCGGGTAACCGGATAGATA
>CAZWZR010000123.1:0-5295 GCA_964638365.1 uncultured Thermotogae bacterium
TTAGATTCTTGAAGCTAAATTTTGTTACTAAATTTTCGCTTCAAGTGGTAGTGTCCGAGGGGAAAAATGTCCGATCTTGACGAGTGACATCGGAAAAAACCAGGTGAAGCCCGTGCTGGATTACTCCTCAAAAAGGTATTACACTTCTCTTGGCAATTACAATGCCGCGCGCTGTAACTTTTAGGTGGTGATTAGGGGCTACAATTGACCGGTGGTAAGAGGTGGTATATTCCTGGTTTTGCAAAGCTAGTTCAAATTAGTATTCTTTAGCAAGAGGTTTCGAGGTAAATCTCGTGGTTTACATGTCATTGGAAAATGAAAGCTCGTGATGGATATTGCGGATTTTGAAATTTTGAATCAAATCTGAAAACGATCATACGAATGAGCAAGCTCCCCTAGGAGGTGGCAAAATGCGCCGATACTGGAGTCCTGCACTGGTTGTAGTAGCTTTACTAGTTGGCCTGCTGGTGACGGTTGCTCCCCTTTCCCAGGAAGAACGAAACCCCAATTATACTTATCGCAACGGATGTCCCGTCTGGGAAGAGGAACAGAAGTCTTACTGTCCGGAGAGGTACGATTCGCTGACCACAAGCAAGGATAGATACAATGACGGGGAAGACGTGGTAATTACTCTAACGGACCTCAGGGACTTTGAACACAAGGTGGACAAGGTAGAAGTACACTTTAAGCCTCTTTTCGAACACGACTACGAACTTATCTATACAGACAGTGACGTCGATACCATACCAAGGGGTGCCGAGGAGTGGTCCTGGAGCTGGAACCAGGTAGATAACTCTGGCGAGAAAGTCGGAGACGGTAGGGGTTACATTAGGATAACGCTGGAATGCTGCAAGAACTACCGATCCTACTTCCGGCTAAACGGCGGAGGAACAACAGAGGTAGAAGAACCCGAACCGGAGGAGCCACAGCTTCAGCTCCCGGGCTCGGCCGGCGGCCTATCGACACGGATCCTCTCCTCGACTGAAATCGAGCTTACCTGGAACGACAACTCGGACAACGAAGACGGCTTCAGAATCTACAGGAACGATGATCGGATAGCTACGGTCGATGAGAACGTAACCAGTTACACGGATACGGGACTTGAGGGAGGAAGAAGCTATACCTACAGGGTAGCGGCCTACAACGAGGCCGGCGAGTCCGCAAGTACTGGAAGCTCCCGGGTAGAGACACCATCACCCGTGCAGGCACCGGGGTCGCCCGGCGGCCTCACTTCCAGAGTCCTTTCGCCCTCCGAAATCAGACTAACCTGGCAGGACAACTCCGAAGACGAAGAGGGCTTTCGGATCTACAGGAACGGAGAACAAATAGCGACCGTAGGAGCAGACGTAACCAGTTATACGGATACAGGACTATCAGACGATACGAACTATACCTACAGGGTAGCAGCCTACAATGATGGCGGTGAGTCATCGGCCACGGAAGGGCTGTCGGTAACGACGCCGGTAGACGTCTCGACAGCGCCAGCCAGCCTCTCCTCGGAGGTACTTTCCCCGACTGAGGTAAAGTTGACCTGGCGGGATAACTCCGATACCGAGGCCGGCTTTAGAGTATACAGGAACGGTAACCAGATAGCCGAACTGGATCCAAATACGACAAGTTACGTCGACACAGGACTGGTCGGTGGTACTAATTACAACTACAGGATCTCTTCGTTTAACGAAGCCGGAGAATCCGACCTTTCTTCCGGCATAAGCGTCAATACTCCTGCCGAAATACCGGCTGGACCCGGGAGGCTCGATACCGAGACGGAATCCCCGACCGAGATCAGGTTAAGCTGGCAGGACAACTCCGACAACGAGGAAGGCTTTCGGATCTACAGGAACGGAAACAGGGTTGCGACTGTAGGAGCGAACACCACCAGCTACGTGCACAAAAACCTGGAAAGCGAGACCCGTTATTGCTATCAGGTAGTTGCATTTAACAGCAGTGGCGAATCGAAAGAGACCAACCGGAACTGTTCGATGACGCTCAAGTCTATACCTTCCGTACCGGGTAGCTTGAAGGCTAATCCGCTGTCGCCGACCAGGATCAGGTTAAACTGGCAGGACAATTCCGATAACGAGGAAGGTTACAGAATCTACCGCAACGGGGATCGGATAGCTACTCTGGGCCCGGATACCACGAGTTACGTAGATACGGGATTGAGTCCTAACGAATCCTATTCCTACGAGGTTTCCGCGTTCAACGATTCGGGGGAATCGGGCCTTTCAAGTTCCGGCAGCGTGAAAACGCCAATGGAGGAAGTCGAAGAAGAGCCGGCTCCTGAACCGGAGCCCGAGGAGCCAGCCATTGGCCAGGCACAACTGCTTGCCGGTATAGGAGTCGTAGTCATGGTCATGGGATACATCTATTCGGAGCTGGGCTAGGTAGATACCCGCAAAAAATTAGACAGTACTTAATATCTTTACGGAGATTATCACCCCGCCGTTATTCGGTGGGGTGCTTTTATTTTTACAAAATTCAAGGAGGAATGTCCGTACCATGATGTGGGAGTTCCTGGCTTTAAGCGAGTTTAGAATAATCCACTGAGCTTCGAGTGGCCGGCCTGGTTCCGTTAGCGGGGTAGAAATCGAAAAACTTGAGCTCTCAAAGACCGCAAGGATTGTTGTAACTGAATTTGCCCCTTAATATTAATCGTTCTGCTTCTGATGAAAATCAGCAGCAGGCGGTTGTTTTAGATTTGTTAGTTCCGATGATGTTATGATAATTTAATCCAAAAACCGGAAAACCAGGAGGTATAGAGTTGCGAAAACCGTTTATAGCTTCGAACTGGAAACTTCATAAGAACAGGAAGGAATCAAGGGAATTTCTCAACGAATTCAGGGAAAAGGTTAAGTACATTTCCGAAGTCGAAATAGGGCTTGGGCCGACTTATACATCACTCGACGTAGTCAGCGAAGGGGTAGAGGGTACCGGAATTAAACTCATTGCCCAGAACGTCTACTTCGAATCGGAGGGTGCATTTACCGGCGAGATCTCACCCGAGATGCTGGCTGAAATAGGTTCGGATTACGTCATAGTCGGTCATTCCGAACGGAGGCAGATCTTTGGCGAAACCGATGGAATGGTCAATAAGAAAATAAGCGCCGTTTTCGAGAACGGAATGAAGCCGATTCTCTGTATCGGAGAGACGGAAGAGGAGAGATCCGACGGAAAGACGGAGTCGGTGTTGCACGACCAGCTTAAGAACGACCTCAGGGGGCTCGACCCGGAAGACGCTAAAGATATGGTGATTGCTTACGAGCCTATCTGGGCTATAGGTACCGGGGAATCAGCTTCACCGGAAGACGCTCAGGCGGGTTGTAAATTCGCCCGAGATCAGGTGAAGGAACTTCTGGGCGAGGAAGTCGGAGAGAGCGTCAGGCTCCAGTACGGCGGTAGCATCAAACCCCATAACGCTGAGAAGTTGATGAGCCAGCCCGACATAGATGGAGGTCTGGTCGGGAGTGCTTCTCTGGACCCGGAATCCTTTGCAGAGATAATTTCTATAACTGAAGATCTGGTTAACTCCGCCTGACGGCGTACTGCATGTTCCGGGTATTGTGAGCCGTGCCGACTTCGCCTTCGGAATCGAGCGCGATAAGACCGGCCCGGGAGCCAGTTGACTCTTCGAGTTTCGTTATAGCTTCTTTTGCCGCTTTTTTCACGCCTTCACCGGATTCGATCCGGTATATGAGTTCTCGGGCCAGGTTTACCTTTATTATCGCCTCTCCGATTCCCGTGGTGGAGACGGCGCCAGTTTCGTTACAGTAAAGGCCGGAACCGATAATCGGTGAATCACCAACTCTGCCCCTCATCTGTGTTCTAACTCCGCCTGTAGAGGTTCCAGCTGCCATTTTCCCGTCTTCAGAGTGGGCTACTGCGCCAACCGTATCGTGACCATTCGCGATTTGCTTGAGCTTCTTCAGTTTCTCCGGATAGGAGAGGTCGGACAGTTCGTCCGTCAGTTCTTCCCATTTTTCCCGGGCTCTCTGGCTCTTTGTATCGGGTTGCAGGTCCAGGTCCAGCCCCTCTGCCAGCTCCTGTGCCCCCTGACCCTGAAGCAGGATATGAGGTGTCCTTTTTCGGACGGCCTCGGCAAGCGTTATGGGGTGCCTGGTATTCTCCACGTTGATGACACCCCCTGCCGAGAGGTCACTTCTGGCGATCGCCGCATCGAGCCTTACTTCTCCGTCAAGCTGGAAGCTACCGCCGTAACCTGCGTTGAAGAGAGGGAAATCCTCCAACCGCCTAATCGCGCTTTCGACGGCCTCTAGCGGATTTTCTTCCTTTACTCCAATCCTGGCGGCTTCTTCCAGTACTTCTTTACGTTTTTCTTGGTCGTCCGGCGGTATCTTTCCCGCTCCGCCGTGAACTACGATGATCACTTTAACCTTCCAGTTCCTCCGAAGGGAACTCGCCCCGGAGTGCCTTTGGAGGGTCAAAGGTAAGGTCAAGCACCGTCGAGGACTCGTGGCTCATCTCTTCTTCCGACTGGATAAATAGGTCCACGATTCCGCCAAATTCCTCCACTATTCTGTCGAAATCGGTCATTGGTGGCTCGCCGGATTTGTTTACGCTGGTGCCGACAATTGGAAAATCTACGTTCTGTTCGAGTTCTCGGAATGAGTCGCTATCGGGCACCCGGATCCCTACCTTTTTCTCCCGGCTGACGGATACGTCCGGGGCCGTTGAATTGGCCGGCAATACAAGTGTGTAAGGGCCGGGAAGCAGGGATTCGATGATCTCCTGTTGCTTTTCCGACAGGTCGACGGTGTATTTCGGAATGTCGTCCGTCGAAAACAGATGAAGCGTTAGCGGTTTTTCGGTGCTTCTTTGCTTGACCCGGTAAACGCGGGAGGTCACGGATTCCTCCCTGGCGTTACCTCCCAGACCGTAAACGGTGTCAGTCGGAAATACCATCAAAGTTTCTTCGTCGAAGAGGTCTTCTACGTCTTT
The DNA here is from genome assembly GCA_964638365.1 of uncultured Thermotogae bacterium. GTDB lineage: Bacteria > Bipolaricaulota > Bipolaricaulia > M55B111 > M55B111 > JAGXLP01. The sequence continues at coordinate 4,960 of CAZWZR010000123.1, forward strand.
TTGGTCGTCAAGTGAATCCATGTTATCACCTTTTGAGTAAAAAATATGACTTGATTGAAATATTCTCCAGTTATTAGAAACATATCTTCCTGGTGACCGTCAGACAAAACAGCGGTAGATTTCCTGGTAAGGAAATCTCTACTTCCGGTCTCGCCCTCGCCTCCAAGCTATGGTAAGATAGGGCACCGAACCGAGAAATTTCCGACTTGCGTGCTCAAACTGATGTCTTCATGAAAGTGATTCTCATTAATAGGAAACGTTATGCATAAAAAATTAAACCTATTCGGTTATGTAAATATCCCTCACCAGCCCAGCAGTCAATCGAGGATACTTCCC
>CAZWZR010000124.1:0-5250 GCA_964638365.1 uncultured Thermotogae bacterium
GGAGACGGCGCAGTTTCGAGACCGCCCTGTCGGCGAGTTGAGTGGCGGCCAGCGCCAGAGGGTAGGGATCGCAAGGGCGGTAGTGCAAAGGCCGAGGATAATACTGGTAGACGAGCCTACCTCAAGTTTGGATCCCGAAATTTCCCGTAACGTAATGGACCTTATTGAAGAGGTAAGCCGTGAAGATAACATGCCTGTTCTTATAAATCTACATGACGTTGATTTGGCAAAGGATTACGGGGAAAGGATTCTGGGTTTACGGGACGGAGAAAAGATATTTGATGACCTGCCCGAAAAGTTTGACGAAGGGGCGATGGATAGGATTTATAGAGGGGTTGGCGATGATGAGTAACTCCGCTGACCGCCATAAAGAAATCCCGATCGTGATTTGTTATGGATAAGTGGGAACCCAAGTCCCGAAGGGAAAAGATTAGACAGAGAGGGCTTGCTTTTCTTGCCCTGGCGTTGATCGTCTGGAGCGGATTAGCCATTGATATCCAGTGGTCCACGATGGGAGGAATATCTGCTTTAGGTGACGTTCTCGTCAGTTTTTTCCCTCCGGATATAAGCTACGTGCCAAGCCTGCTTCAGCCAGCATGGGAAACCTTTGAGATGGCGGTAGTGGGCACGTTGACGGCGGTAGTCCTGGCCGTTCCGGTGGCCCTAATATCAGCAAAGAATATTACTCCGAGTATGGCTATCGCTTATCCGATTGGGAGGGCAATCATCATAGTTAGCCGATCGGTTCACGAGATAATCTGGGCACTTATTTTCGTGGCTGCCCTCGGGTTGGGGCCTTTTGCCGGGACGCTCGCACTTGGCTTCAGGTCAATTGGGTTCCTGGGAAAATTGCTTGCCGAAGAGATCGAAGGTATAGATGAAGGTCAGATCGAAGCAATGAAGGCGGCTGGTGCAAATCAAGCACAGATTATTTTATACGCCGTTCTACCCCAGATAAAGCCACGCCTGATTGGCTTAACTATTTATCGGTGGGATATTAATTTTAGGATGTCCACTGTACTGGGAATTGTCGGGGCGGGGGGTATCGGTTACGAAATACAGTCGGCGATGCAGAGGTTTCGTTATGATCAGGCGTCTTCCGTTATCCTGGTAATTCTCGTGCTAGTGGCAGTCGGTGAAGTTGTTTCGGCCAGACTTCGGGAGCAAGTAACATGAAAAATAATAGAAACTCTCATTCGGAGAAAAAAGAATGGAGTCCCAGGTCTACTCGCCAGTCCCTAAAACGATACCTGGGCTATTTCCTATTCGCTGTTGTGCTTATAGGGATGATGTATTCGCTTGGTTTCAAGTTCTTCCGGTTGGTCAACATGTATAACCCGATCTTCGACCTGTTTGGGAGGATGGTACCGCCGGATATCGAATATATCCCTTCCAATTTGATTAAGCCTACGCTTGAAACTTTTTACATGTCTATACTGGGAACGGTTCTGGGAGTTTTGCTGTCTATTCCTACTGCCTGGTTTGCAGCCCGGAACGTTACTCCAATCCCTTGGCTGACCTATCCAATAGGTCGATTTTTGATTACTTTTACGAGATCGTTGCATTCGTTGATCTGGGGAATGATATTTGTCGCCGCTGTGGGTTTTGGACCTCTCCCAGGTGTGCTGGCACTTGGGGTCCGAGGGATCGGGTTTGTCGGTAAGCTTCTGGCGGAAGAAATTGAGGACATAGACGAGGGACAGGTGGAAGCAATTAAGGCCGCGGGTGGAAACAGCTTCCAGGTTCTACTATTCGGGGTGGTGCCCCAGGTTATACCCGAATTCGTCGGAATCAGCGTCTACAGATGGGATATTTGCGTTAGAGCCTCGGCAATTCTCGGTTTTGTGGGGGCCGGAGGCCTTGGATTCGAGCTCCAGCAGACGATGAACCTCTTCCAGTACCAACGATCCCTGGCGATAATATTGATAGTTATCGTCCTGGTGACCATCAGCGAATCGATTTCGGCCGTTATGCGTGGTAGAGTGACATGAAAGTACTTATCCGAATTATAACGTGATCTTCAATTTAGTTAGGTCATTTACGGACAACTTTCCGTCCGGTTAAAAATAGCATATATTGCCGGAGAAAATTAATTGATCACTGGTTTTATTATTATGGAGAAGATGAAAAACTTTAGATATCCCGACGGGAAATCGAAGGAAGCGCTGAGGGAGTTGGAACCCCAGGGAACCTCGCATCCATTGAATAACGAGGGTTTTCTGGTGGACGTGGATGGGGTAATCTGCCGTGGAAAAGAACTCATAGAAGGCGCTGACGAGGTAATTGAGGTCCTCCGAGGGGAAGGAAAAGGTGTTGTCTTCGTATCGAATAACTCCACGAAGTCACCTGAGCTGTATCAGGAAAAGTTACGGAGGCTCGGGATAGAAGTAGAGAAGGAGGAACTCGTGCTGGCAACCGTTGCTGCTGCTGACTACGTTAATAATCAGACTCCGATGGCGAAAGTCTTTGTCGTGGGAGACCAGGGTCTCGTTGAAACGATGGAAGGATACGGTCTTCTTGCGACCGAGGAGCCCGATAAAGCGGATTACGTAGTTGTGGGAAACCCGTTTCAGAGGAACGGAAAACTGCGGGAAGGTAATGACGGAAAGGTCGCCGGGGCAGTTAAGGCGATTCTGGAAAACGATGCCCGGTTTATTGCAGTCAACGTGGATACCATATTTCCGACCGAACAGGGGCCGGTGCCCGCAACCGGGGCGATAGTCAAAGCCATTGAACATGCCACGGGATGTTCACCAGACCTCGTTGCCGGAAAGCCCAGGGGGCATATCACCTCTCTTGCTCTGGAAAAATTGGGAAAAGAGCCGGAAGAATGTGCTTTCATAGGGGATTCAAAAGTGGACATGCTGGCGGCCCAGGAAGCCGGACTGGAAGCTATATTCGTTAGGTCCGGGGGTACTAAGGAAGAGAGCCTTGCGGAGGAGGGGGTTTACCCGGACTTCGTGCTTGATTCGATTAAAGAACTACTCGAAGTGAATGTACAAGCTGATTTAGGTTAGCTGCTGGTAAGAGCTCATTTCTATCGGATCTGGAGAGCTAAATTCGCACCGAAATTTAAGTGGACCTACTTGATCCACGGCTCTGAGCTTGACGAAGAAATTAATATAAATATAGCCTATGAAGATTGAACCCGAAATAGTCGACTATTTTGAACGACACAGGGAAAAATGGGACCGCGCTTATTTTGGCTCGAGGCAGGTAGGGGAAACACCCGTTTACGCGCAGCTGCACGAGTACGCAATGTCTAAGTCACCAATTAGCGGTAAGGAATTCTATAAAAATCCGAAGGAACTAGTACGGTGGGAAGCAAAAAAAGCTTATGACATTGGGTTAGACATCCCGGATATTACCTTTGATTGTTACAACGTAGAAGTCGAGGCACTAGGAGGGGAAGTAAAATATTTTGCCGACAAAGCTCCCGAGCTGGTGGACACGCCGGTGGGCGATAAGAAAGAGTTGTTGAAGCTCGACCCTCCGGATCCTTATAGCGACGGCCGGATGCCCTTTGTCCTTGAAGTAGTAGAATTTTATGAAGAATTGTTCGGGAGCTTCCCGCGGTTAAACGTAACTGCACCATTTACGCTGGCGGCAAAACTTCGAGGAGTTCAACAGTTTTTAATGGATATAGTGCGAGATAAATCCTTTGTTCAAGACCTCCTTGATTACGTCACCAAAGAAGTTCTAACTCCCTATTTGCGGGCCATATTTTCCACCCGGAATCACGAGGGCGAGGTCATTGCCGCCGACGCCATAGCTTCACCACCGAATTTAGACGTAAAGTTGCTGGAGGAACTCGCACTGGACCCACTGCTAACTCTTAAAGAGGAATTTGGACGAGACGTGACCAGTTTGAACTGGTGGGGGGAAAGCCAGGTTAACCAACCGGAGGAGTTAATGGGGTTAAAGGTTCGAGCCAGTTCGGGGAGAGTGCTGGAAGGACAGGATCCTGACGTAAGCGAAGTAGGGCCAGATCTTTATCGAAATTATGCCGAGAAAGAGGGAACGTCACTTATTTTAGGAGTTGGGACGGAAATAATGATGCTTGGAGACCCGAAGTCCATCAAGGAGAGGGTTGAGAGGTACTTAAAAGTGGGGAGAAGTCTGGATAAGGGTTTCTTGCTGTACTTTACCAACTTTGTAGGAGATACACCCGGCGAAAATATCCGGGCCGCCATGGAAGCTGTAAAGGATTTTGGAGATAAATAAGGATGTTGAGAGGAGTTCATGTTGGTTGTTTGTCTAGTTGGAGGTTTATCGGACGATGATTGAAGGGTTGATACTGGATTTGGATGGAACTGTTTACCTTAGCGATGAGCTGATCCCCGGAGTTAAAGGTCTTTTGAACGGGTTGCGAGAAGATGGTTATAAAGTGGTATATCTTTCCAACAAGGCCCTGCAGAGAAGGTCGACTTACGCGGAAAAGTTGACGGAGCTCGGCGTCCCGACTCCGGAGGACCAGGTAGTCAATTCCTCCTACGTAATGGCAAGTTACCTTGCGGAAATCGCTCCTGGAGCCAGGGTTTACGTGATAGGCGAAGCGCCTTTAGTTGAAGAGCTTAAAGGTGCCGGTTTAGAAATTAGCGAGGATCCTGAAAAAATAGACTACGTAGTAGCCAGTTTTGACAGGGATTTCCACTACGACAAACTTCATATAGCTTACGATGCCATCATGAACGGAGCGGGATTCGTTGCGACCAATCCGGATCGTACGTGCCCCGTGGAAGGGGGGGAAGTACCGGATGCTGCAGGGATGATCGGTGCAATTGAGGGTGTTACTGGGAAAGAGGTAGAAAAAATTACGGGAAAACCATCGAAGTTAATGGTCCAAGCGGCACTTGATCGGTTGGAGGTTTCCCCGGAAGAATGCTTGTTGATAGGAGATAGGCTCGAAACCGACATCAAAATGGGCAACAAAAGCGGTATAGAGACTGCCCTGGTGCTGTCGGGCGTAAGTAATCGGGAGGATCTGAATAAGTCCTCCGTTGAGCCCACCTACGTGTTGAAGGACTTGACGCGGTTACCGGAAGTGTTGGATCTGAAAATTTCTAATTCTCCCTAATACACGTCTTCTTGAAAGTTAAGTAGCCCTACCTTAAGTTTATATAGATATTTAGTCTATTTATATGTATGCTTACTATATCTTTAGCAGTTGATAATTTCACTAATGTAAATACGTAAAGGGGTTGTAAAACATGTGGCAACTGATATCCGGAATTTTCATGGGTTGGTCGC
>CAZWZR010000125.1:0-5218 GCA_964638365.1 uncultured Thermotogae bacterium
CCTGAACGGTTTCCAAAGCTATAAATTCATTTTACACAGTTACTTATACACTATCGAGGATACTAGTATCGAGAACCGGTGAAGACCCCGAAAAGCACTCCCGGCCAGGGTTGGCCAGAAGAACTCAGTTTGACATGAGGAAAGGCCAAGTTTATAAATTACGTGCTGAGGTCGCAAATCGAGCTGATGAGCCGAGGACACGCATTTGGAAATAGATCGCTTCGGCGAATTTGGGGAGCGTTTAATAATTAAGACTTTCAGGAGGGGGATAGGAAAGTCCGGACCGCTTGCCCTTTTAATTAGAACCAACCAGCTCGTTTTGAAAGCCCTTGAAGAATGGTGAAAGTCTATTTATAGTGAGGGGAATATGGGTTTAAAAAATGAAGAAATTTTCTTTAATAGAGGAGTGCCCGCTGAAGATTCTTTACCTCGGGATGAGGTAGCTCGAATCGTACCACGGTTGCTCGAAGAGGGAGATGATAAATTACTTCGATACGGCAACTCGGCTGGTTATCCTCCTCTGAGAGAAGCCGTTGCGGAAAGATATCCCGGTGCTACGAAAGAGAACGTGCTGATAGGAAACGGCTCACTCCAGATCCTGGATTTGATCGCCAGTCATTACCTGGATGAGTGTGATCTGGTGGTCGTAGAGAGACCTACTTACGACAGGGCTCTAAAGATATTCGAGCGAGCAGGGCTGGAGGTAGTAGGGGTGGGAATCGGAGAAGATGGCCTGAATCTCGAAGAGCTGAAAAAAATGATCAAGGGGCGAGAACCGGAACTTTTGTATACGATAACGGACTTTCAAAACCCGACCGGAACGACAACTAGTGAGGAAAAGCGCCAGCTAATTGCCGAACTTGCTCGGGAAGAAGACATCAAAGTACTCGAGGACTCGCCCTACCGGGAGTTGCGTTACCTGGGCGAGGAGGTGTCTACTCTAAGAAGCTACGATCCGGAACGGGTCTTTCAATTATCTTCTTTCAGCAAACTGATCTGCCCCGGCTTGCGGGTTGGCTGGCTGGTTGGTGAGAGGGAAACGATCCAAGAGCTCTCGAAATACGCCGAGGACACGTATATTTCTCCAAACCAGCTCAGTCAGGGGGTAGTAAAGGGTTTGGTCGAGGAAGGTTGGTTTTCCGAACGGGTGGATGAACTCATTGATCTATACCGACCGAGGTTATCCGCAACTTTAGAAAGCCTGGAGAACTTCTTTCCCGAAGCAAGCTGGGTGGAGTCCGAAGGGGGTTTCTTCGTCGGCCTCTGGTTACCTGAACCGGGGAAGACGGGGAGGTTTTATAAAGAGGCCGAGGAACGGGGACTAATTCTTTCCTCGCCGGCGGGGTTTTTCCCGGAAGGAGGGGGTGAAGGTTTCGTCAGGCTCCCGTTTCCCGCACTCGCTCCAGCAAGGATAAAAGAAGGTGTGAGGAGAATGGCCGAAACCTGGCAAGGAATCTGACCATTTCATTTCAAAAAAAGGAGGGGTTATGAGCATTAAGGAGGGGTTAGAGGAGGTTCTGGAGGGCAAAACGAATTTAAAGAGGAACCTGCCTCGCAGTGCTCTGACCGAGCTGGCGGTGGATCGAGGTGAAGCACTCGTAAGTGAAAACGGCGCTCTGGCTACCTGGACGCCACCGGAATCGACTGGACGAAGTCCTGATGACACGGTTATCGTTCGTCGGGATGGAGTTTCCGGAAAAGTTGATTGGGATTCGCCGAACAATATTCCGCTTGAACCCGAAATCTTCGATCTGGTTTTCGAGGACGGGCTGGAATTGCTTTCCCGGAAGGAAACCCTGTACCAGACGGACAGGGTGATCGGGGCAGATTCTTCCTACGCACTCCCCACCAGGACCGTAACCGACCATGCACTTACTGCCCTTTTTACGGTTAACATGTTTAGACCTCGTCCCGATGATCTGAAAAAAAGCGTATTTTCCAACCAGGAGTTCGACCTAATCTCACTACCACACGACAAGCTGGACGCTCAAAAATACGAAGGAAAGCTGAGAAAGAAACCGGATGGCCGAACCTCCCGGATGATAGTAGCGATGGATTTCGAAAACTACATTGGGATCGTTATAGGATCGGCTTACCTGGGTACCGTGAAGAAGCTCATGTTCACGGTGATGAACTACCTGTTGCCGGAGGAGGGTATCCTTCCCCTTCATTCATCGGCCAACGTGGGAGAAGCTGATGACCCGGCTCTGTTGCTTGGACTTTCCGGTACCGGAAAGACGACGCTTTCAGCCGACCCGAACAGATCGTTGCTCGGTGATGACGAGCACGGCTGGGGGAAGAACGGAATTGCGAACTTCGAAAACGGCTGTTACGCCAAGCTGATCGATCTGGAGCAAGAAGAGGAGCCAGAGATATGGCACGCGATAAACCACAAGGATGACTATCGGGACCACGGGGCGATTGTGGAAAACGCCCTGATGTATCCTAATGGGGAGTTTAACTTTCACGACGACAGGTTGACCAGGAATTCGCGGGGGTCATACCCGCTGGAGTATCTTTCCAACGTAAAACCTTCCTCTACCGCCGGCCATCCAGAAACGATACTGTTTTTAACCGCCGATGCGAACGGGGTTTTGCCTCCTGTATCCAAGTTAGGGCGGGACCAAGCGATGCTCTGGTTTCTCATGGGGTATACCAGCAAGATTCCGGGAACGGAAACGGGTTTAACTGAGCCGCAAGCCGTCTTCTCACGTTTTTTTGGGCAACCCTTCATGCCCCGAAATCCGGACGTTTACGCCGAAGCACTCGGAGAAAAGATGGATAAATACGGGACGGACGTCTACCTGATCAATACCGGCTGGACTGGAGGACCTTACGGGGAAGGCGAGAGGATTGACCTGGCCTACACCCGGGCGATGGTGGATGCTGCACTGGAAGGCGAGTTTCAGGGCTGGGACGAGGAAAAGAGTGAAATTTTCCATCTGAGGCGGCCGACCTGCTGCCCTGGCGTTCCGGATGAAGTGTTGAACCCAAGGGAAACGTGGGAAGACCCGGAAGAGTACGATGCACGAGCGAAAGAGCTAGCCCGGCAGTTTTCGGATCACTGCGACGAGGCTTACGGGGATAAGAATATCTACGAAGAAGTAGTGGAGATCTGTCCGGGGAAATAGGGACGGTAATTTGTTTTACATTTAACTGTGATTATGGTAACAATATTACAATAGATTTAACTCCAAGAGGGGGAAAAAAATGAGTGAAGTCAATCCGTTTGAAACGGCTCAGCGCCAGCTCGATAAAGCAGCTGAAGCTATGGATCTGGACGAGTCAGTACATCAAGCATTAAGAGAACCGATGAGGACTTTTATAGTTAACTTTCAGGTAAAAATGGACGACGGAACCGCCAAAACGTTCAAAGGCTATAGAGTCCAGTACAACGATGCCCTGGGGCCGACGAAAGGGGGTTTGAGGTTTCATCCGGATGAGACTTTAGATACAGTAAAAGCCCTTGCGGCCTGGATGACGTGGAAGACGGCAGTTGCAGATATCCCTTATGGGGGCGGAAAAGGTGGAGTAGTATGTGACCCGACGGAGTTCTCGGAAAACGAAATGGAAAGAATATCCAGAGCGTATGTATGCGCGGTTTCCGATTTCATCGGCCCGGAAAAAGATATCCCCGCCCCTGACGTCTATACCTCATCCCAGACAATGGCCTGGATGATGGACGAATTCAGCAAAATAAAAGGCGTGAACGCTCCGGATGTAATTACCGGAAAACCGGTCGGAGTCGGAGGTTCGCTCGGACGCGGTGATGCAACCGCCCGAGGGGTAATCTACAACATCAGGGAAGCTGCCAAGGAACTGGGGATGAACCTGGATGGTGCCAGAATAGCTATCCAGGGGTACGGAAACGTAGGTTCGCATGCCCATAGGCTGGCCGAAGAACAGCTCGGAGCCAAGATAGTGGCGATTGGGGATGCCGAAGGTGCTATTTATTCCGATGACGGACTGGAGTACAAGAAGATCTCGAACAATATGAAGGAACACGGGGTTTTTGCCAAGGACATCGAGGGTACCGAATACCTCGGTGATGCCGATGAAGGAAACGCCAAGTTACTGGAACTTCCTGTTGATATTTTAATCCCTGCCGCCATAGAAAACGTCCTGACGGAGGATAATGCCGACAACGTTAGGGCAGATGTACTGGCAGAGGCGGCAAACGGCCCAACAACTCCTGAAGCTGATCAAGTCCTTTACGAGAACGGAACCTATATTATTCCCGACTTTCTCTGTAACTCTGGCGGCGTGACGGTTTCTTATTTTGAGTGGGTCCAGAACAGAAATCGCTACTACTGGTCGGAAGCCGAGGTATACGAACGACTGGATAAGAAAATGACCAAGGCATTCAAGAACGTCCATTCCAAAGCCCAGGAAGAAGGAGTCGACAACAGGACCGCCGCTTATATGGTAGCTATCGAAAAGATAGCAGAGGCAATGGAATGGAGGGGTTGGGTGTAGGACCCGACCTTCCCGGTGGATAGGATTTCAATGGACAAGGGGCCGAAAAGCGGAATTCTCGGCCCCTTGTCTAATTTTGCTTGTGGATTGAGCGTATTTCCCGCTTCATTTATCCCTCTTTACCGTTCTCTTTGAGTAGCTGTAACAGTTCTCTAGCCGCCTGCTGAGGTCCTTCCGTTTCCATCCCGGATATACCCAATCTCGTCCTGAGCTGGCCGACGAATACCTGGGTCTCGTAGAACTGTTCGAAGAATTTTTCTGCTATTTCATCGTGTTTTTCCTTGAACTGGGCCGGACCGAAGGGATTTGCGAAGTAAGTATGGCTCAGGCCAGTTTCAGAAGTTGTTCCTTTGGACATCCTGGCACCCTCGCTGAATACGGAGATTGCCTCCTCCGGCGAATCCAGCCTCTCAATAATCGGGTGTTCTTCGTCGACTTCCTCGAAGTTGTTGGCGTAAAAGAAGTAATCTATTGGCATCCCTTCAAGCACCTTCTCTATCGGTGCCACCGGCATCAATGCTCTGGCGTTAGTTCTCTGCGGGCTCATGAAGATGGAACGGTCCAGCTGACTAAAAGCGTAACCCTTCTGGAGATCGTCCAGCCTGACAAAAGCACCAGTCTCCGTACCGTAACCAAGGACGTCGCCGGATTCACCTATGCCGAGTGATCCCATATCGTCACAAATTATTTCCGTTTCCTGGATCAGATCTTCTCCAATCACGCGAAAAGCCTCAAGCGTCTC
>CAZWZR010000126.1:0-5128 GCA_964638365.1 uncultured Thermotogae bacterium
GGTTTAATTTTTTATGCATAACGTTTCCTATTAATGAGAATCACTTTCATGAAGATATCAGTTTGAGCACGCAAGTCGGAAATTTTTCGGTCCGGTAAGCCCGGAGGTCAAAAACAGAACCCACGAAAGGGTGGAACCGTGCCCGCTCGGCCTCCGATAGGATTTTACTGAACGGTTACCGAGAGTTGCATAAACCACTCAACTCCTTTCTCAGCACTGTTAGTAACTCTCCAGCTGAAAACTCCTTACCTGTCCACTTCTTCAGCGATGCCAATCCCTGCAGGATCAACATATCCAGTCCTCCGACCGTTTCCGCTCCCTGGCCTTCTGCCAGTTTCAAGAACTTCGTAGGGCTGGGGTTGTAAATCAAATCGTAGACAAGCTGCCCCGCGTGGAAGCACTCGGTCCGATTCCAGATACTCTTACCTCTAGAATCGCCCATTCCGACTGAGGTGGCGTTTACGATAAGGTCCGCTGCTTCCACACTTCCTTCCAGTTCTTCCTCGTCCATCGACCGAGCCGCTAGTTCCGCGTCGGCCTCCAGATCCTTCATATCTTTCACAAGTTTTTTTGCCCGTTCGTACGTCCGGTTAGCAACCATGATTTCCTTCGCCCCTCCCTGGATCAGCCCGTAGACGACCCCGCGTGCACCTCCGCCGGCCCCGAATACCAGGCAGCTCTGGCCTTCCGGGTCGGAATCACGGAGATTCAGAGACTCCAGGAAGCCGGTCCAGTCCGTGTTGTCCCCGAGGATCTCCCCGTTTTCGCGAAAGATCACCGTATTTACCGCCCCGATGGCTTCCGCCGCGTCGGTTAGCTCGTCGGCCAGCTCGGTGGTCCTCTCCTTGTGGGGAACGGTCACGTTCAACCCCTTCAGTCCGAGCGCCCTGGCTCCCATTATTGCGCTCTTTACGGAACCTTCCTCGACCGGGAACGCGAAGTACCGGTAGTTCAGACCCAGCTCGTCGATCGCCCGGTTCTGTAGTTTCGGGGAAAGCGAATCCTCCACGGGGTTTCCGATTAAGCCCAGTACTTTCGTGTCGGTATCTATTTTATTTTTCACTCAGGCTCTCCATTACTGAAAAGAAGTTCGGGAAAGAGACCTCAACCCATTCCGGTTCCCGAAGTTCCGACTCTCCGTCGGCTGCCAGGGCGGCAACCGCGGCGCTCATCGCTATTCGATGATCGCGAAAGCTTTTTAGTTTCCCTCCGCTCAGTTCGGTCTTTCCCCGGACGAGGAAACCGTCCCGATATTCCTCGATATCTGCCCCGAGCTCTTCCAGGTTTGCCACGGTGGCCGATATCCTGTCCGTCTCCTTTACCCGGAGTTCTTCAGCGTTCCGCACCTCCGTTCCTCCTTCTGCCTGCGTGGCCACGACCGCCAGCAGGGGTAGTTCGTCGATCGACCTGACGACCTCGTCCTCGGTGAGTTCGATCCCCTGGAGATCGGAACTGGAGACGACCAGGTCGCCCCGTGGTTCGCCGTTTCGGACCTCCCTGTTTTTAACCTCTATGGACCCACCCATTCGGCGCAGCAGATCCAGAAACCCCGTTCGTGTCTCGTTTAGCCCGACGGACCTCAGAGTGATTTCGGAACCCTCGACCATCACCCCGGCGGCGATCGGGTAACTGGCGGAGGAGAAATCACCGGGCACCTCAAGGTTAAGCGGAGACAGGGTGTGACCTCCTTCAACGGTTACACGGGAGCCGTCGATCCTGATCGGGTAACCCATGGCTGCCAGGGTCTTCTCCGTGTGGTCACGGGAGGGGCCTACTTCGTCAACCATGGTCTCGCCGGACGCTCTCAACCCCGCCAGCAGAATTGAGGATTTGACCTGGGCGCTTGCCACGTTCGGCTGGTAATCTATTCCTTCTAGTTCGCCGCCGGAAACCCTCAGCGGAAGGTGGCCTTCGTCCGCCTCGATTTTCGCGCCCATGTTTTCGAGCGGCTCGATTATCCTTTCCATCGGCCGCGATCTCAGCGAATCGTCACCGTCTATCTCCGTTTTAAAGGAGCGAGTAGCCAGAATTCCCGTTATCAACCTGGTAAGCGTTCCCGAGTTCCCGGCATCCAGGGGTTCTTCCGGTTGCTCTAAACCATCCGGGCCTTTTCCCTTGATCAGGATCGCTTCACCTTCTTCGTTTACCTCGACCCCGAGCTGGCGCAGGCAACTCATGGTACTTCGGACGTCGTCTCCCGGTGCCAGGTTCCTTATCCTCGTCTCGCCTTCGGCAAGAGCCCCCAAAAGCAGTCCCCGGTGCGAAATTGATTTGTCCCCGGGAATCCCCACTTTACCGCTCAGGGGACCGCTCCCGGTCATTCTGACAGTTCCTTCGTCTCGTTCTAACATCAGTCCATCACCCTCGATTCGAAGCCGTGATTCAATAGTATCTCCTTTGCTTCCCTGGCCGCTTCGAGCGAGTCGAAGTAAACCTGGAATGTACCGCCGTAGTCCTCGCGCACCTTCTGCAGCTCCAGGTCCCTTATATTGATCCCTTCTTCCGCCAGACTGGAAGTCATTTCCGCCAGCGCCCCTGGTCTATCGGGAATCATTACCGCCACTTTGAAGGTGCTGGAAGATATACCCTTGCTCGACCGAGGTAGTTCGCCCCGGAGCTCGCCGGCTTCTTCGAATTTTTGACCAATGCCGCCCTTTTCAATGCTGGATAGCGTCTCCTCCGTGTTGCGTAAAAAGTTCTCGACCTCTTCGCGGATCAGTTCCCCGTTCGTATCCAGTATATCCTCCCAGATTTCGAAGGGCGATTCAGCAATTCTCGTCATGTCTCGGAAGCCACCGCCCGCAAGCCCGAGGTAGTCACCCGGTTGGTCCGCTTCCCCCACGGTTTCCATCAGGCTAATCGAGATCAACTGGGGCAGATGGCTCACCCTCGCTACGATTCGGTCGTGGGTTTCGGCAGCCATATAGCGCGGATCTGCTCCGAGCCCCAGCAAGAAGTCCTCCAGTTTCTCCGAGATTTCAGTTGGTTCTCCGCCCGGAGTAACCAGGACGAAAGTGCTGTTCTCGTAAAGAAGCGGGTGGGCCCCGGCTATTCCTTTTACTTCCGCGCCCGTCATCGGGTGGCCTCCGATGAAGGTCACCGGCTCCCCTTCGAATGCTTCCCGGCCGCAGGAGCAAATATCTTTCTTTGTAGAGCCGAGATCGAGGACCACGGTTTCGCTTTCCATCAGTTCCGGAAGCCTCCCGAGAATCTCCATTATCCGGTCAATCGGGGTGGCGAGAACTACGAGGTCCGCGCCGGAGACGGCTGATTCCAGGTCCTCCGGGTTATATCCTTCGTCGATCGCATCGCGTCGAAGTGCCCCTTTTATTTCCTCCTGGAAGTCCACCCCGGCTACGATCTTGTCCGGGTAAAAGCGCTCAACTGCCAGGCCGAAGGAGCCGCCCATCAGCCCGGTTCCGACTATAGTTACCCCCTTAAACTCGCCCGGCTGCTCGTTCATTCTGATCCCGTCAGGCAGCTACCGCTTTTCTGTTGACGGTTTCCTGGATCCGGTTAACCTGATCCATCAGCTCGGCAAACTGTCCGGGTCGGAGGGACTGAGGCCCGTCGCTTTTCGCGTTCTCCGGCTCGTGGTGTACCTCTACGATCATCCCGTCGGCGCCGGCAGCGATTCCAGCCCGGGCCATCGGTAGGACTTTATCCCTGACGCCGGTACTGTGGCTGGGGTCTATGATTATCGGCAGGTGGCTCTTATCCTTGATGACCGGTACGATGGAAAGGTCCAGCGTGAACCTGGTTTCGTCCGAGAAGGTTCTGATTCCGCGTTCACAGAGTATAACGTCCTCGTTACCTTCCGACATAATGTACTCGGCCGCCATCAAGAACTCCTTTGCCGTCGAGGAGAAGCCCCTTTTTAGCAGGACCGGCCTGTTAGTCTTACCTACTTCCCGGAGCAGGTTGTAGTTCTGCATGTTCCGGGAGCCGATTTGAAGTATATCGGAGTAACTGCTTACGAGTCCAACCTGACTTTTGCCCATGACCTCGGTGACCATCTTTAACCCGTGTTTATCGGCCGCCTGCCTCATGTACTTCAGCCCCTCTTCGCCCAGCCCCTGGAAGCTGTAGGGCGAGGTCCTGGGTTTGAAGGCGCCGCCCCTGAGTATCGATGCGCCGTGGTTTGCTACGTGTTCGGCTATGATTTCCACCTGCTCTTCAGATTCTATAGCACAGGGGCCGGCCATTATCGTTGGCTCGTCTCCGCCGACCTTTACTCCATCCACGTCGATTACGCTGTCCTTCGGATGGAAATCCCTGCCTGCAAGTTTATATGGTTCACTTATCTCAGTCACTTTTGCCACTCCTTCGTTGATTATTTCGAGTTCCCGCGGGTCTACCCCGCTCTTGTCGCCGATCGCGCCAAGCGTGGTGTAGTCAACACCCTGAGAAAAGTGAACGCTAAAACCCAGGTCTATCAGCCGCTCCTCTACTTCGTTAATTTGTTCTTCTGTTGCTTCCGGCTTCATTACCACTATCATCTTCGTCGACCTCCTTTTGCACCTCTTTGGTTTCGGAAATCAGCGCCCGGTATATACGCTCGATCCCTGCTTCTGAAAAAGGACCGCTGCTGGTCCTCCTTACGTGGTCTATGACTTCTTCTTCCCTGTCGATGTCCGTCACTCTCCTGTCACGTCGTCGCTTCTCTTTCCCGATTTCCAGTGCGGTCTCGGCCCGCCGGTTCAGGAGTTCTACCAGTTCTTCGTCGATTCTGTCGATCTCTTCTCGAAGTTCTTCAATCATCTTTTCCTCCAATAGTCAAGAGGCCACAGGAATCCCCGTGGACCTCGTCACGACCTAAAGCCTTGATGGAGATAGAGGCTTTAGATCAGTTCAAAAAATAAAAATAGCCAAAAAAATAGTTAAGGGTAAGATCTGACGGATTGGAAATGGCGAGTGCTTTCTCGGGTAAGGCGAAATGACGGTCGATTAACTTCAGCACTCTCCTGTTCATAACGGGGCTATTATAGCGCTGCCGTCTACGGCCTTCAAGGCCAGGTTTAAAATTATTTACTGTTTTGGAAGGAAAAATGGAAAAACAGAACACAAAACATGGTGTAGCGCTTTGTGTGTAAAAAAACAGCTTTGGGAACCGTTCAGCAAAATCCCA
>CAZWZR010000127.1:0-5009 GCA_964638365.1 uncultured Thermotogae bacterium
TCTTCACCGGGCCTTTTCGTGTATATCCTGATTTTCAGCAGGCCTTTAAAGACGGATGCGGAAAATCGAGAGAGGCTCTCCTCGTCCAGAATGGAAACCGGGGTAGTCGGTAAACCTGAAACTTCTTCAAGTTGCTCGGGGATGTTTTCATCTTCGAGTTCGTCGCTTTTTGCGAGAATTATCTCACCCTTCCTGTTAGTTCTCCCGATTGCGTCCTTCTGAAAGTCCGCTTCCGGGTGAAACAGGTGAATTCCCTCCTCTTCAAGGTGCTCCCGGGTTTGGTTGAATTCCTCAATGGGATCGTCGACGGAACCGTCAACAACTGCGAGCACGAGATCGGCCTTCCTTATGAGGTTATAAACCCATGTCTCTACGTATTCATCGGATATAGGAGGAGTGTCGATTAGCTGAATTTGGACGTCCTCGTACTCCAGCATGCCGATGGTCGGCCCCTGTGTGCTAAACGGGAAGTCCGCGACTTTCGGGGAAGCGTTTGTCGTGACGTCCAGAATGGCGGATTTACCGGAATTTGGAAACCCGGTAATTACTACCTGACCGGCACCCTGAGGCTCTATTTGGTCCGGAGTCTTTGCTCTTGTTGGCCCTTTTTCCTTTTTCGAGCTCTTCTTTAAATCGGATATTCTCTTCCTTATGTCGGCCTCGATCTTGTCCGTACCCTTGTGATTGGGCAACAACGCCAGCATCTCCTGTAAGGCGTCGAGTTTTTCATCCTTGTCGCTTGCGTTGCGATACCTTTCTTCTTCTTCTATATACTCCGGCGGTAAGTTGGCGGGCATTAATTGACACCTCGGTTCCCCGTTTTCCCGTGAATGATAATAACAAGGTCGGAAGATGACAAACCCAGCAGATGATTTTGTGATTATCTCTACTTTGACTATCACGGGTTGTTTTGATTTTTGGAGTAGTTTATTATTTGCATAAGCACATGATAGTGATAACGATCACTAATTAAACTAACCTAACCTACTAATTTAGGAGGGTTAATTGTGGACGCTGAAAAAGAGCTAAAAAGAGCACAGAGCTGGATGGAGACTTTCGGAGAGCAGAACCCGGATAGCATGAAATGTTTCCAGAGCCTGATGGAGGCCGTAGAGAAGGAAAACCTGCTCTCGGCCAAGACCAAGGAGTTAATGGCCATTGCGATTTCGATTACGCAGCAGTGTGAATGGTGTATAGCCTTTCACGTGAGGAACGCTCTCGAAGAAGGTGCAACTGAAGAAGAGGTAATGGAAGCCGCCTGGGTGGCAGTACTCATGGGTGGTGGCCCGGCACTTATGCATGCCGGTCTCGTTCTGGAAGTTCTTGAGGAACTGGCTTAATAAGTTTTCAATAGCCGGTAATTTTATTATCATAACGTAACGCAAAACCCCCGCCATCTCTGGTGGGGGTTTTTATTGTAGAGACCATAAACAAGGAGGTACGGTTATGACTATAGAAGAAGATCCGGAAGTAGTAATTATCGGTGCCGGTCCAGGCGGTTATACGGCGGCGATCCGGCTCGGTCAATACGGTCTCGATCCCGTGGTAGTGGAAAAAGAGGAAGTAGGAGGTGTCTGCCTCAACTGGGGCTGTATTCCGACTAAAACCCTGTACAGCAGCACGGAACCCCTGGGTAAGGAGGATTCCTGGCGAGAGAGGGGTATCAAAATGGATGGACTGGACTTCGACCTGGAGGGAATAACGGATTATCAGCGCGAAGTAGTAGAGCAGCTTACGGGCGGAGTCGAGAAACTGATCAAAAGCAACGGGGGAAAAATAGTCCAGGGTCGGGCAGAACTCCTGCCGGGGCCCGAGGTCCGGGTAGAGGAAACTTCCGGAAGGGAGATCATCCTGGAACCGGATGACGTGATACTGGCAACCGGTTCGAGTCCGATAGAATTGCCCGATTTTTCATTTGAACAAGACGACGTCTGGAACTCACGAGACGCGGTCATGCCTTCCGAAGTCCCTGATAAGCTAGTGATCCTTGGAGCCGGGGTTATAGGGCTGGAAATGGGAACCCTGTATAGCCGACTTGGCAGCAAGGTAGAGGTTCTCGAAATGGAGGACGGGATCTTGCCCGGGATGAACCTGAACAGACGTTTCGAGTCCTACCTGAGTAGAGCACTGAAAAAGGAGGGAATCGAGGTACGTACTAACACGAAAGCTGACGGATTCGAACATGGAACGAAACAAAACCTCGTGCTTGGAGTCAAAGACGGAGAAACCGAAGAGTTTTCCGCCGACAAGGTACTTGTGGCAGTTGGTAGGGCTCCTAATCTAAGTCCCCTTTCCGAAGATTTCGACCCCGAGATCAGCGAGGACGGATCTTTGTCAGTAGATGGCTGGTGTCAGACCAGCGAAGAGGGGGTCTACGCGATCGGCGACGTCGCCGGGCAGCCTCTGCTCGCCCACAAGGCCTCCCGACAGGGTTTGATTGCCGCTGCATCGGTTGCTGGAGAAGAAATAAGCGGTTACAAGAACGTACCGGCAGTCGTCTTTTCGGACCCGGAATACGCTGAAGTGGGTTTGTCGAAAGAAGAAGCCGAAGACAAGGGATTCGATCCGGTAATTGGAAGGTTTCCATTTCGCGCATCGGGAAAGGCGCTGGCCATGAATGAAACGGATGGGATGGTTCAATTAGTGGCCGACGGCGAGACCGACAAGTTACTGGGCGGTGCCGTTCTCGGCCCAAACGCCTCCGACTTGATCGGTGAGATCGGAATTGCAGTTGAGCTGGAGTTGACCGCAGCGGAAGTCGGCGAAACCATTCACCCTCATCCAACCCTCTCCGAGGCCATCATGGAAGCCGCTGAAAACGTACACGACAGGGCGATACACGCTGCCAGCAGGTAATCACAAACAGGGCTAATTAACCTCTTTTTTTGGTCGAGGGTTTTCCATTGATGCCATTGGGCCAGCTACTTCGCATTCCCTCGACCTTGTAAAGAAACGCTCGTAAGGATAACTTTTAATGCTCCGGTAGTAGTTTGTAGTGGACGATTAAATTGGCGTTAGATTTTGCTAACCACGTTTTGAAACGGGAGGTCGATTTTAATGAAGTCTTTGATGATAGTTGCCGACGGATTGGGAGGTAGGCCCACGGATGAAGATGGTAAAACCTGCCTCGAGGTTGCTGATACGCCGGAGATAGATGAGTTAATTGCCGAGAGGGGTTCAGCAGGGTTGATGGATCCGATAAATCCCGGAGTCAGACCAGGAAGCGATACGGCGCACCTGTCACTGTTTGGTTACGACCCCTACGAGTATTATACCGGCAGGGGGGTCTTCGAAGCTTCAGGTATAGGGATGGAGTTAACGGAAAACGACGTATGCTTTCGGACTAACTTCGCCACGCTGGATTCCAGCGGTAAAATAGCGGATAGGCGAGCCGGTAGGATTTCCGAAGGTCAGGATCGTCTGGAAGAAGCACTGTCCGACTTGCACTCGGAGAAGTATCCCGAAGTTGACGTCAGGTTCAAAAGAAGTACGGAACACCGGGGGGCTCTCTGTCTTACGGGGCCGGAACTCGGGGGAAACGTGACGCCTACGGACCCACACGAGCTGGATATTCCGCTACCGGATGCTGAGGGGAAAGACGAGAAATCCGAAAAAACCGCGGAAGTCCTAAACGAAGTCATGGATCAGGCCAGAGAGATCCTGGAGAACCATCCTCTGAACGACGAGAGGGAAAAGGCCGGAAAGCTCCCGGCCAATGCGATCATGGCCAGAGGAGCGGCGACATATCCGGACCTGCCGTCGATCGAGGATCGCTATGGGATTTCCGCCACCGTAGTGGCTGCTGGTGCGCTCTATATAGGTGTGGCAAAGATAGCCGGAATGGAATACAAGCACGCAGAAGGAACTACGGGAACGGTTGATTCGAAAATCATAAACAAGGTAAAGCTCGCTCTGGACGAATTTGAGGCCGGCAAGGACGTCGTTTTCGTTCACTTTAAAGGTACCGATAACGCTTCCCACGACCACGACGCCGAGGCCAAAGTCCGGTTCATAGAGAAGATAGATAGGACTTTCGGCTGGTTGAGGGAAAACATTGACTGGGAGAATACTCACCTATCTTTCGCCGGCGACCACACTACTCCGATCGAATACGGTGGACACGTCGCGGACCCGGTGCCGGCTATGATAGCTGGTCCCAACGTGAGAAAGGATGACCTGGATAACTTCGATGAATCGGCCTGTCAGGGTGGCGGTCTTGGGCGATTCAGCGGAAATCTTTTACCGATGACCCTTGGTTATAGTAATCAGTTGAAAAAGTTTGGTGCGTAATCGTTTTTGATGATCAACTACGGGGTGGTATCGGTGATGACCGAGCCATCCCGGGTTTTTGAGGTATCATTTGGGCAAAATTACCGATAAGGACCGGGTAGTAATTCGAGGACAGCTGGGAAGAGAACCAAGGGGTCTCATTGGGGTTCCGGCAAGGTGCCGTTACGGATATCCCGTAGTTCTGAAGACGAGGCCGCTGATTATTGAAAGCGAGGAAGAGTTCGAGGTGTTTCCGACTCTTTACTGGCTCAGTGGTCCGAGGCGTAAGGAAAAGGTTGCTCGGATCGAGTCAAGAGGATATATAGAGGAGTTTGAAAAAGAACTTGCCTCCGCTCCGAAGCTGAAGGAGGAATACGAAGAAAACGAAAGGCGTTATTTAACAGAACAAAAGGACCTCTTGTCGGAAGAGGAGAGAGAGTTTCTCCGTGCCAGGGGGGCTATGGATGCACTTGAGAGGGGGATCGGGGGAATAGAAAGCGATGACCATATTAAGTGCCTTCATCTCCACCTCGCCCACGAGATAGCGGAGAAAAACGTGATTGGGAGTTTATTACGGGACCGATTTGACTTTACGGATTGCCCTCCCGACGAGGTAAGGTGTGAGAAATTTCTTTAATTACCAATAATAGCTGAGAACCCCCCAGGGCTTGCCTCGGGATGAATGGGCTGGTTAACTTAACTTGATACGAGGTACCCAGCAGTCAATTCGCCCTGATTAT
>CAZWZR010000128.1:0-4955 GCA_964638365.1 uncultured Thermotogae bacterium
ATTTCCCCGCTGGGGAAATCGATCCCTGGTTTTGTCGAACGGTTTCCAAAGCTATAAATTCATTTTACACAGTTGCTTTTACACTATCCAACTGATGGTGCTTTTTGGTTTATATAATTTAACTAATCACGAAAGACCCTTGACATTAACCCCTGGGTAGACTAAAATCCTTGGAAGTTAAGGTGAATTCGTGATGTCAAAGAGAGGCAATTTTACAGATCAACCTGAACGGAGCTTGAGAGTTTTCAGTTCCACTTACTTTCCCTTTCATGTATTATCCGGCTTATCCGTCTCTTTGATTATCTCCCTCGCCGTTATTCTGCCCCTCTAGGGGCAAAACACTTCTGCAGCAAAAATTTTCATAGCTTCTATATAAAAGTTTTAATCGAATTTCTTGCTCAAAACTTTATCTCATTATACATCTGGAGGCGATTATCGTGCGAAAGGGCTTTACAGGTAGAAAAACCGCATTTGAAGGTGAAACGACCGGTACTGAACAGGTTACGAGTAGCAGGTGTCCGGAATGTGGCGGAAAAATGGTTGCTTCAACCCGTCAGGCAAGGGCAGGTTTTCCCGGTCCTCCGCTTGAGAGACGGGAATGTGAGGAAAATAGCTGTAATTATTCGAAGTTCGTCAGGGTCGATTCGGGAGTAACCGGTACGAACAGTCGAAATGAAAGAAAGGGACTCAAGTGAGAAGTGACAAGATCAAGCAGGGAATTGATAAGGCCCCGCATAGATCGCTGATGCGGGCAACCGGGCTATCCGAAAGTGATATAGAAAAACCGATTATCGGAATAGCCAATTCTTACAACGAGTTCGTGCCCGGCCACGTCCACCTGGATGAGCTGGCCAAGTCCGTAAAAGAGGGTGTCAGGCAGGGTGGAGGTACTCCCGTGGAGTTCAACACCATTGCGGTCGACGATGGCATAGCGATGGGCCACGAAGGTATGTTCGCCTCTTTGCCTTCCCGGGAGATCATTGCCGATTCGGTTGAGCTGGAAGCTTTTGCCCATCAATTCGACGGCCTGGTCTTAATGGCCTCCTGTGACAAGATACTACCCGGCATGTTGCTCGGGGGGGCGAGGCTAGGCCTGCCGACGGTCGTTGTAACAGGTGGGCCGATGGAATCCGGCTGTTACCACGGCGAAAGCGTCGACCTCTCCAGCGTATTTGAGGCAGTACCCAGGGTAAAAGAAGGAGAAATGGAGGAAGAAGAACTACTGGAACTGGAGAAAAACGCCTGTCCGGGAGCCGGTTCCTGCGCAGGTATGTTTACGGCCAACACGATGGGCGCAATTACGGAAGCGATGGGACTTAGCCTGCCATTTGGCGCCACGGCTCCGGCCCGATCTACCGAGCGAAGAAACCTGGCGAAGGAAGCCGGAAAGCAATCAGTTGGAGCGGTGGTTGAGGAAAGAAATATGTCCGACGTGTTGACTCGGGAGAACTTCCATAACGGTTTGAAAGTCGGTATGGCCCTTGGTGGATCGACCAATATGGTTCTACACACCCTCGCCTTTGCACGGGAAGCAGGTGTTTCCTTTGATCTCGAAGACATCGGGCAAATAGGAGAAAGCACGCCTCACCTGGCGAGCATGAGTCCCGCCGGACCGCACGGCGTCGGCGATTTGCACGAGGCTGGTGGAATACCGGGTGTTATGAGCACGTTGCAGAGGGATCTGGACGACGAGGTGCCGGTTATGGAAAACCGGACTCTGCGCGAACGCCTGGAGACCGAGGAGCCGGATATAGATAGAGATGTAGTTAGGGAAGTCAACAACCCCGTCCACGACGAAGGTTCAATCGCCGTCCTGCGAGGAAGCCTGGCGCCGGGTGGCGGAATAGTTAAGAGAACTGCGGTCGATGAAAAGATGCTAAGACATGAAGGTCCAGCCAGAGTCTACAATTCGGAAGAGGAATCCGTCGAGGCGATCGATAACGGGGAGATAGAGGCTGGAGACGTAGTCGTAATCAGGTACGAGGGCCCGAAGGGAGGGCCCGGCATGCGGGAAATGTTGACCCCGACGAGCAGGATCAGCGGAGGAGAACTGGCCGGTAAAGTCGCGCTGGTTACTGATGGAAGGTTCAGCGGGGCGACCCGAGGCGCGGCAATTGGCCACCTGGCTCCCGAAGCTGCTGACGGTGGACCGATTTCACTCGTTCAGGATGGGGACCTGATAGAAATTGATATACCGGAAGGGAAACTTAATTTAAAAGTTTCCAGGGAAGAACTGGAAAGCAGGCGGACAGAAATTGATGAGAAAGAAAGTGACGCTCATGGAAGGAAGTTTCTGGCCCGGTATTCAAAGCTCGTTTCCGGGGCGGACAAAGGTGCGATACTTGAACCAGAAAATTACAGCGGAGGAGATAATTGATGTCTCGACAGCAGGAAGGTGATCAGGCGGTGGCTACTGAAGAAAAAACCGGAAAAGACAGTGGTAAGAAATCCGAAGGGGCCAGGGAGATGTCCGGTGCCAGGGCGGTAATCAAAGGAATCGAGGAAGAGGGAGTAGAAACGGTTTTTGGGATAATTGGTGGGGCTATTATGCCGATCTACGACGAACTGGGCAAGTCGGATAAGCTAAGTCACATAACGACTACCCACGAACAGGGAGCGGCACATGCCGCAGATGCATATGCGCGAGTAAAGGGAGAACCAGGGGTGGTTTTCGCCACGAGCGGGCCGGGTGCATCGAACCTGATGACGGGGATAGCCAACGCCTACATGGATTCTTCCCCCGTAGTAGGGTTCACCGGTCAGGTGGCTACTTCTCTCATCGGGCAGGATTCCTTTCAGGAGGTCGACGTCCGAGGGATGAGCGACCCGATCACCAAGCATAATTACCTCGTGATGGATCCTGAAGAAATTCCGTCCACGATAAGAGAGGGCTTCCACCTCGCTACATCTAGACGTCCGGGTCCGATAATGATAGACCTTCCTAAGGACGTGCAGCAGGGTGAGATGACATGGCCGGAAAGTGGTCCCGACGTCGAGGAGTTCGAGGGATACGAAGCTGAACCGGATTTCGACGAGAGTAGCGTGTCCGAGCTTTCCGATGCCCTGAAAGGGGCTGATCGGCCCGTCCTACTGGTTGGTGGGGGGGTAGCACATGCCGGAGCGAGCCAGGAACTGATGGATCTTATTCACGAGTTAGACCTACCCGTTGCCAGCTCGTTGATGGGGCTTGGAAGCGTGGATACCAAGGACACCCACTTTATTGGCATGGTCGGAATGCACGGCTCGGGACCTGCCAACAAAGCGATAGCGAAGTCGGATCTCCTTCTGGCCGTTGGTACCAGACTTGACGATAGAATAACCGGCGAAGTCGAAGACTTCGCTCCCAACGCCGAAGTTGCCCACGTCGATATCGACCCGGCCGAGATGGGAAAGATCATCGACCCGGATTACCCTGTTGTCGGCGACGCGAAACGAGTTCTAAAGGAATTAAAAGACCAGGTTGATGGTAATTACAGTCCTCCAGAAGAATGGTGGAAAGATATAAAAAGCTGGTTTGAAAAGTACTCGGTCGATTCCGAAGCCGATGACTCCGTACTGAAACCGCAGGAAGTCGTGAGGGCTTTAAACGATCTGACCGGTGAAGAGACGATAGTTACCACCGGAGTTGGTCAGCACCAGATGTGGGCGGCCCAGGGATACGGGTTTTCCAGACCGAATCAGTTGATAACCAGTGGCGGGCTGGGAACCATGGGTTTCGGTTTTCCGGCAGCAATCGGCGCTCAGGTAGCTGCACCAAATAGACCCGTCGTTTCAGTAACTGGAGACGGTTCATTCCAGATGAATATACAGGAACTAACCACTGCGGTCAGGGAGGAACTTCCCGTAACGATAGTTATTCTGAGGAACGGTTCCCTTGGTATGGTCCGACAGTGGCAGCAGCTCTTCTTCGATAACAGGCTCGTTGAAACGTTAATTGACGAAGGCACGCCTTCGCTGGCTGAAGTAACAAATGCATACGGAGGCAAGGGGATTAAAGTCGCGAGTGAAGATGAGCTGGTTGCGGGGCTGGAAGAGGGACTGAGTTATGATTCAGGACCTTCCGTGGTAGAATGCTTCGTGGCGGAAGACGAAAACGTATTCCCGATGGTGCCGTCCGGTGCCGCGAACGAAGAGTTCATTCTGGAGGAAGACAATGCCTAAACACGATCAATTCCATCCTTTGACGGCCCTGGTAAAAAACGAGAGTGGAGTACTGTCCCGGTTGTCCGGTTTGTTTGCCCGGCGGGGCTTTAACATAGATAGCCTGGCCGTCGGCGAAACTACGGATCCTAAGTACTCTCGCATGTCGATAGTCGTCAAAGGCGACAAGGACGTCCTCGACCAGGTAGTGAAACAGCTCAACAAACAGGTAGATGTTATTTCGGTCAAGGATCTGTCCGAGACGGAACACGTGGAACGTGAATTATCCCTGATCAAGGTCCACGCCGGAAAGGATAGCAGAAGCGAGATAATAGAGCTGGCCGATATCTTCCGGGCAAAAGTTGCCGACGTAGGTAAGGATTATATGATCGTGGAAGCCACCGGGAACGCAGAAAAAGTCGAAGCATTGGAAGACCTGCTGAGGGAGTTTGGCATAAAGGAGATGGCACGGACCGGTAGGGTCGTTCTGGAGAGGGCCAAAAAGAAAGAGGGTCAATAGAATTAAGGAGGTAAAATTGTCAGCTACGGTATATTATTCGGAAGACGTCGATGAAGCTTACATCGAAGACAAGACGATCGCAGTTATCGGGTACGGCAGCCAGGGTCGAGGTCAGGCCCAGAACCTTAAGGACAGCGGCTATGACGTAATTGTCGGTTTGAGGAAAGGTAGCTCCTCTCGAGAGGTAGCCGAGAAGGACGGTCTGGAGGTAACCGGGATAGAGGATGCCGCGGAAAAGGGTGACGTAGTCCAGATCCTGATTCCTGACAACGTCCAGCCCGACGTGTACGAGGCG
>CAZWZR010000129.1:0-4930 GCA_964638365.1 uncultured Thermotogae bacterium
CGAACGGTTTCCAAAGCTATAAGTTAATTTTACACAGTTATTTCTACACTATCGGGATTTTCGAACCCCGGTGTTGAGTTTGGTCGGAGTGTTGGTCAATTTCATTGTCGGTCCACTGAATTGGGAGGTACCCTGAGCCCTTTTTCAGTAAGGTTCTGAAAAAGTTAGCCTTCCAGGGCTTTCTCGTACCCGGCCTCAACGTGGATTTGAGTCGTATCCAGTACCGAAACCTCCAGCTCGTCTTCTGACAGCATTAGCGGTAGTTCGGTACATCCGAGGATGACTCCATTGACGCTCTCTTTTTCCTTTAAACCGTGGATTACTTCGATGAGTTCGTTCTTCGTGCTTTCCCGGAACTTTCCCTCTACCAGTTCGTTCATGATCTTATCGTGGACCAGCTGGCGATTCCCCTCGTTCGGAACTACTACTTCGATCCCATGGCGGGCAAATTCCTCCGGGTAAAAATCGGAGTTCATGGTGAAGTCGGTACCAAGCAGAGCTACCTTGTCCAGCCCTCTCCTGCTGGCCTCTGCCGCAGAAGACTCAACGATGCTCAGGATCGGTATCGAGGTTTCGCTCTCCAGTCGGTCGAAGTAAAGGTGCGGAGTATTTGAAGCCATCATGGCGAAGTCCGCTCCCGCCCGCTCCAGGGCTGTCAGCTTCTCACGAAGTAGTTCGATAACCTGGTCGTGTTTTCCCTCGGACACGGGTCGGCAGAAATCCTCGAAGTTGAGGTTATAGATGACGATCTCCGGGTAACGACCCTCGGGGTTATCTTCCTTGGCCCTTGCGATAAACTGGTTGTAGTATTCGAGCGAGGCCTCCGGCCCCATTCCACCCAGGATTCCTATCGTCTTCATGGTGTTACCCTGCCTTAGCCTTAGTGCCTTGCCTTTCCGGTATGTAACGGTAAGGGCAATCAGTTCTCTCGCAGCCGATGCAGGAGAAGAGGTCCTCCACCTGTTCTATGTCCTTGGCGAGCCCGATAACGAACGAGTTGGATTTCTTCGGGTTCATAGTGAAGGAAGAAGTCAGCTCCACGCCTATTTCTTCCGGGTTCAGGTAATCGAAGATCAATTTCTGGTTTTTTATCTTCCAGTGG
Organism: uncultured Thermotogae bacterium; assembly: GCA_964638365.1. Lineage (GTDB taxonomy): Bacteria > Bipolaricaulota > Bipolaricaulia > M55B111 > M55B111 > JAGXLP01. Next base: position 1,103 of record CAZWZR010000129.1, read on the forward strand.
CTGGCCCCGGAGCCAGGCTGAAAAGCCCTTGTAGTATTGAAATAATTCTCTTCCGCGTAACCGAGAAGTTCTTCTCCAAGTCGGTCGGAGGTTTCATCTACTGCGGCGGAGCCGACGGAATCGAGTACGTTACTAAGCGTGTAGTCGCCCTGCTGCATCAATCGCTCGACTTCCTCTTCCAGTGAGTCCCCGATTGTGCTGATTCCGAAGCAAAGCAGTTCCGCTTCCTGAAGGGGTTCTGGCAGGTGAAAGCCTTTGCTCAATGATTTCGAGTTGGAGATGATTGCGTAAACTGCACGTGGATCCACCAGCTCATTTCCCCGCTGAATACCGTCATTGATGTAACTCTCTATTGCTCCCCGTCCGCTGCTTTTTAGGTAACGCGAGACCCTTCCGGTTTCCGGAGATAGGTCGAAATCGTAGGTAAAAACTTTTGGATTTATCTTGTATTCTCCCATAACCACACCCTCTTTTCTGTTTTCGCTGAATAAAGATAGGAGTTATACAGGTTTAATGCAACTGCTGGGTCTTGTTTTGTAAAGGAGCAAAAAACTATTTCAAAGGCTTTTCTACGAGTTCCGTGCTCTGGGCGGGGTTATTGACCTGGCGAAACCGCATATAAATACGCAGAAAGGTATGAATAAATCGAAGGCTAAAAAATAGAGTATAGAGTGTAAGAGGAGGACAGCTCCTCTGCCCCCCTCTTTATTTACTCCTCTATCGATTTTCCAAGGTACTTGGCCAGGACAAGCAGGAAGCTTATTCCACGCCTGACCTCCGGATCGTTTAGCTGCCCCATCAGGCTCAAAGCCCCTGTGGACTCCGGCAGGTTCTCCGGATTCGAGGCCTCACGGGTTGCACCCAGTAAGTCGTCGAGGCTCTCGACGGTAGCCGGGTCGGCAGCCGTATCGACCAATTCACCCAGCCTGGTTGCCATACCGACCAGGGTAGTTACCATCTCGTCATCCATGGCGCTGATTCCTAAATCCGCTATGTCGAGAAGTTGGTTTACCAGATCCAGCCGCTGGACGAAACCGGCGACGGCTTCCGGGTTTTCCTCTATTGCCTGTTTTAGTTCCTCGTTTACCTCGACCGTTGTAGTATCTCCTGATTGAGAATTGCTCATGACATCACCTCACAAAAGTCCTTTGGCTGTCAACCAGTAGGCTTCGTTGTAGGAGTGTTTGGCCCAGTGAATCAGTTTCGATTCCTTCGGCACCTCCGGTTCCTCGCCGTACTTAAACTCGAGGAATGTAGCCTTGTTCCCGTCTACCCCGTCGATGAAACAAATCGTCTTCCCTTCGTACCGGGCTGTTGGAGTCTGCCCCCGGGCCTGGCTGGCGAGCCGGTCCGCGACTACTCCGCTCTCGTAGTGAGCGACGCTTCCGGCCTTGCTCGTCGGGACGTCGGCCGCGTCACCGATTGCGTAAACGTCTTCTGCCCTTGCTGCCTCCAGCGTGTACTGATTTGTTTCGATCCATTCGCCGTCTCCCAGATCGGCGGACTTGATCAGATCGTCACCCTTATGGGGCGGGATGGCGACCAGGAGGTCGAATTCCATTTCCGTCCCTTCCGCCGTATGCATTACCTTTTCTTCCGGGTCGATTTCGTCCGGGTTAAACAGGGTCTCCGTCTTGATGTCCCGTTCTTCCATTAAAGGTCTGGCCCAGTTGGCGATCGAATCGAAACCGAAGATCCCGTTTATCGGGTAGGTATAGACTATCTCGACTTCGTCCCGCTTGCCCCGTTTCCTGAACCAGTCGTCCGCGAGAAAGGAGAACTCCATTGGTGCCACCGGACACATGTGAGGTACGCCGATCACGCTGACGACAATTCGACCACTATCAAAGTTTGCCAGTTTTTCCCTTAACTCTTCCGAGCCTTCCGGTCCGTAAAAGTGGTGACCGGCTTCTTTTAGGCCGGGTACTTCGTCCATGGCGAGTTTAGAGCCGGTTGTGAGGACGGCGTAATCGTAATTACAGGTTTCTCCACTGGCCAGATCGAGGGTTTTGGTATCCGGATCAAGGCTAACTGCTTTCTTCTGTCTGAACTTTACCCTGGGGTCGAGCAGGTCCTCGACCGGACGTTTTACCTCGGAAACCTCGCTCCTCCCGAATGCCATGTAGAGTGTTGCCGGCCTGTACAGCTGGTATGACGTGTCGTTTAGTACTACCACCTCTACGTCCCCGGCTTCGAGTTCGGGCCTCAGGTTATCCGCGAGTCGATTTGCCACTATCGTACCGCCAGAGCCTCCGCCGACTACGCATATCTTCGTACTCATGATTTCTCCACGAAGATGCTCCAGTAGTCTCCATGATCCACTATCTCAAGCAGCTCGTGGCCTGCTTTGTCTAACCAGTCGGGTACGTCGTTTTTCGACCCCTCGTCGGTCGTCTGTAGCTCTAGAACTTCACCCGATTCGGCGCTTTTCGCCTGGCCGATCAGGTCCATCAAAGGGCCGGGGCACGCCGCGTCTCGGGAATCAATTACCCTATCCGGGTTATAATCCTCTTCGCTCATGGTAATCACCTCAGACGAAAATTACCTGTTTGTCCTCAGCTGCACTAATGAATCCGGATACTCCGAGCTTCCCGTCGAACAGATCGACGAAGTCCTCGAGCTCTTTCCCCATCAGATCCATGGTCATTTCGCAGGCATGAACGGATAAAGGGCCAAGTGTCTTGGCCTGTTCGAGCTGTTCGGTAAACAGGGGAACGTCGACGTCTTCGGCGTTCATCATCGCTTTTGCAGCCCTGCCGCCTTTGAAGTCCTTGTTCTCCACTACTTCTCTTTCAAATGGCCTGAATCCGTTCATCGTTACGAAAATCTCTACCGGAATATCGGAAGCTGCCGCGACGGAACTGATTATACTTACCGCCTGAACTCTTTCCAGTTCTTCTGAGGCTAGGACGATCGCAAAACCTTCCATGGTTTTTTTACCCTCCTAAAAATTTAAAAGTTTAAAATTAAAGGAGCTAAAAGTTATCCTATTCACATTTGACTTATTGTATCTTATTCCCCGCTTGATTTCAAACCTTTTAATTCTTTTGAAGTTTCGGCTCGTTTCGGCTTGGGGGAAAACCACAGTTAGATGGAGAAAAGTACCTCCTGGAGTTGAAACACGGGGAGAGGATTGTTATTATGATTACAATGATGTTACGATTTAAAAAATAGTAGCACGCCGGAGGTAAGCATGGCCGATACAAAACGATTTGGTGTATCCATAAACCAGGATCTGCTCGATCGTTTCGACGAAATGATCGACGAGCAGGGGTACGGAAATAGGTCGGAGGCCATTCGGGACATGATCAGGAACCGGCTGGTGGAGCGCGCGTGGGAGGAGGATGACGAGGTCATGGGAGTAGTAACGCTGCTGTACGATCACCACAAGAGCCAGCTATCCGACAAACTGACCCACAGGCAGCATCACTACCACGATCTTATCATCTCTACTACCCACCTTCACGTCGACGAGGACAACTGTCTTGAACTGGTCGCGGTTAAGGGCGGGGGTAGCGAAGTAAAGGAAGTGGCGGATCAATTGATCAGTACCAAAGGGGTAATTCACGGGAAGCTGCTGGCGACGTCGACGGGAGAGGAGTTAAGCTAGGTCTTATTTTAGAATGGGTAAAACGTATTTTAGCTACCTTCAAATCTTTGCTGACCGTTCAATAAAACTAGAGGAGATTTCCCCTGCGCGGAAATCGTTGCTTCCGATCTCGACCTCGCTCTCTACCTTTTCTTCATTTAACAGAGGCGAAGAAAGGGCACCAAACCGAGAATTTTCCAGCGACGCGGCGCATATGTCTGACCGATCCAGCCCAGCAG